>CAJQHT010000012.1 GCA_905478245.1 uncultured Rickettsiales bacterium
AAATTGATCAGCCTTACAATGACGCTAATTTCATCTTAAAAAATTTATGTAAAAATAATAATTTATATATTGTTACTGCCAGACAATCCACAGAGAAAGTAAGAAAACAAATTAAAAAATTTGATTGTCATTATTGCTGGAAGCATAACTTGATCCAATGGCGTAAGGCAAGGAGCACCCCATTGATCCATAGCCAACTCCACTAATTAGTTTTTGGTTACCTTTCAACTTAATTCCTTGAGATGACCACATTTGATTTTGGCCAACATCAAGAGTGATAATTGCATTATCGTCTAGTATTTCACTTAGCTTCTCAATAAAAATTACTGGATCTAAATTAGTATCTTTGTTGCATTTAGCATCGTTTCCGTAATTTTCATTATAACCCTCTATTTCCAGTCCCCAACCAGTAAAGTCTGGTAAGCTAACCTCTTTTATTAGGTCGTTATTTAACTTTGCTAGGAATATCTTTAAATCAGAATATATCTGAAAGCTTTTTTCAAAAACCCTCCCCAATTCTAACTTATCAATATCAATATGAATAATTTGTGCTTTTGTATATTTATCTGTTAATTTTCCAACCTGCTGTTGGCCTAAGCGAGCTCCTAGAACGAGTATTAAGTCTGAATTTAAAATTGCCATATTTGCTGGCGTATTGCCATTCAAGCCAGAAAATCCAATGCTTTTGCTATATACATCAATTGCATTTGAAGTTGTGACAACAGGAATTTCTAATTTTTTTACCAGCTCGAATAGTTCTCGTTTTGCTTCAGATGACTTAACCCCGCCCCCACAAAGAATTAGAGGTTTTTGTGATTTTTTTATCAGAGAAATAACTTTCTTACTTTTACCTATCTCAAAAGCTTCCTCATTACTTTGAAAGTTAATTTTCTTATAATCATCCAAATTTAACATTTTAAGCTGAATATCAACAGGAATATCTATCAAAACTGGCCCAGGTCTTCCAGATTTTGCTAAATAAAAAGCCTTTTCAAGACTATGCAATAATTCATTTTCATGAAGAATTAGTTTGGCGTATTTTGTGATAGGCTTTACTACTGAAACAATGTCAATATCCTGGAATCCATTTAATCTAGCTCCATTTTTGTTTGAAATATTAGCGCTATGATCTTGACCAGTAATAAATAGGCAAGGCACAGAATCACAATAGGAATCGGCAATTCCAGCAATTAAATTAATAGCTCCAGGACCAGATGTTGCTAATGCGACGCCGACTTTGCCGTTAGTTTTAGCATAGCCAGAAGCGGCGAAAGATGAGGCTTGTTCGTGATAATTTTGAATGTATTCAATAGCGTTATTTTCTACTATTGAATGAATAATTCTCGCAACAGCTCCTCCTTGGTAGCCAAAAACATGTCGCACACCTTTTTGAATTAAAAACTCTGTTAGACAATCTGCTACTAACATAATGACTATATTTTTATAAAATTACTTAATATTTTTTTGTGCGTAGAAGCAATAGGTAACTCGTCCATAGCTCTTAACCACAATAAACCATCTGGCAGTGGATTAATTGAATTTTTTAATTCAGGAAACTGGTTATATAAAGCAATATTTTTCATGATTGCAGGCATATTGAGCCCTGCTTCTTTAAAAAATTGCACAGTGGTAAAGAACCTTCCTATGTTAATTTCAGTTGGATTGGGAATACCATTTATATCGTAAGTCATATCGACACCATATATACCATGTGGATTTTTGGAAATGGCTTTTACGGAGTTTATTGCAATTTCGGCAACTTTTGGGTCAGAGTAAGTTTGTCCTACTTTTGTCACTCCAGTCACGCCAGATTCCGATCTTCCAGACCATCCTTTTCTTAATCTTCCTTGCCCTACAATAAGTTTTCCTTTGTGCCAAATTGTTAGAAATGTTACCGAATTTTGTGATAATATTTCAGCTGCAACAAAATTTCCCCAACCCTGGTATCTATCAATCCAATTTTTTGCGGAGTGAAAATTACTAGTACCAAGAGATCCCTTTCCTCCACCCCCTATTGATGTAGATCTAATCCAAATTTTCTTATCTTTGTTACCAAGCTCTTTAAAGGAGCGTTTTAAATCATTTTCATTATTAATTACAATATTGTTAGGAACGGTAATCCCAGCTTCTTTAAATTTTAAATACGATTTATGTTTATAGACACAAGTATCAATATCTTCATGATCAGGGATATATAGCTTTGTTCCTGTGGATAAAATTTCATCTCTAAATGATGAGACAGTTAAAAGCTCTTCATCATGCTGAAAATGAATTAGATCTGGTTTTTCCTTTAAAAGAAGTTTTAATAATTTTTCTTTATAATTTTTGCTACGACAATGCGGTATAAGGTATTTCTTTTTTGCTTTACAGAATATTAAATCCGTTGGTTCTGAGCCAGCGGCAATAATTTCTTCATTACTATTAACACCGTCGCTTAAAAGGCAGTTTACAACTCCATTTGATTGAGCGCTTCCAGCACCCATTATTAATATTTTTTTCATAATAAATTACCTTTTTATTAATTCTGCATAACCAATTCCGCCAATTCCATAATGATTTCCACAATAAAAAAGATATGTTTTTGATTTTACTTTTTGTAAATGACCAAAGCATACCATATCACTATCAAAACCTTTTTCAGAAATGCTTAGGTTGATTTGATCATCCTTCCTAATCCAACTCTTTCCTTTATTAAGGGATTCTGCATATCCCATTCTGTAACCCTTCGATATAGTCCTTATAGAGTAAATCATTTTATAGATCCCATTTTCTATAAACACTTGAGGCATTGAGAGGCCATATTCATCATCATTATTTAACTCTAATGATGTTACTTGATCAGAAAATCCATTTAAAATACTTAGTATGGAGTTATTTTTTACAAACTTATACTTAATATCATACTTAGGTGCCAACTGTAATTCATTCTTTTTTATCCACTCACTACCACCTAGGTACCATATTTTATAACCACCACCATCTTTCATGCAGTGAATAGCGGCTCTTATTGAAAGTTCATTATCTGATCTGTCCAAAAAAGGTTTTTTTGATAAGCGTTTGAATGTTTTGCCTTGATCTTCACTAACGGCAATGCCCGGAAAAATCAAATATGGAACTTTGCTGACTTTTTGATAGCCAGAATAAAACATGTATAATTTACCATCTTCTTCTACAATACCAGATGGTAATACTCCGTTGTCGTCAAAACATCCATCTTGACCTATATCAAGAGATGGTGTTTTGCTATAGTTTAATATTTCTCGTGGATTATTTGGATTAACATCAATATACCCAATTCTTCCAATATTATCACTATCGCACATACCTAGAAATATCCTTAAAGTATCTGGATTAATCAAATAAGTAATTGGTACCATAGTATTCTTTTTAAACCAATCTAGGTTAAATGTTTTATGGTCGCAAATAAACCCCTTCTTCTTAAAATCTAACATTTTTGTTAATATTAATTTTTTTATTAAAATAATTTTTTTAACTTCTTTCTTGTTGTTTTTGACAAAATAGCGTGAAATAAAGGCCTAATTATGTGTTTTTCTATTAATCTAACCTTTTTTATTGTTCTTGATTTTTTAACTATTGTTGTAGTAGAAAATTCAGCTAGTTCCTTTAAATAAGAAAAATAATCTAGACTATAGGAAAATTGCTCTTCTACCTTACTATAATCTACATCCTTCCCATTAACATCATCTTTCGTAAAGAATTGTTTTATATTTAAGTGATCATTAAAATATTTTCTACTAGCAATTCCTTCTGTTATTATGTCATTCTTTTTTAAACCCTTAATATGACTATATAATTCACCTGGCTCTTTCCAGAAGAAGCATTCTGGATAAAGCATATCCACTGCATTGTATAGGTAAGAATAACTATGAATATGACTAATAATTTTTATGCCAGCCTGCATTGCCTCTATGCAAGTTATACCACCTCCAGACGGAAATGTTTGAATTAGAATATCTACATGTTTGCTAACAAGATATTCTGCTAAACAAGGCACATGGCTTACAACAATAAATGAACTAGCATCAAGGTTCAGTGACTTTAAGGAGTTCTGGATATAGTTAATTTGATATTGACTTATAGCTCCTATATGAATGTGCTGACCTTTGGTAATTTCCAGTATTTTTATTACAACATCAATATATCTATACTTATATGAATCAGATATTTTATATTGATATGAGGTAGATGATGCGGTAATAATGCGACCATCTTTCATGCACTCTCTAGAGTTTACTTTATTACAGGCTTTATCGTCTTTTGATAGTGGAATATAAATTATCTTACTCTCATCTATTTTAACATATTTTTTTATGTAGTATGCTAGATAAGGCCTGTAGGTAATAATTTTTGTTATATATGGTATATGAAGACCTGTAGAACAGCCATGATCAAGAATTAGATTTAAATATAATTTATTTACTAAAGATTCTTGTATGGCACTGAGCACAGTAATGTCCATTGCAAAAGCACATAAAAAGCTAATATTTGGTCTTAATTCAATCAAAATTTCTTGCATTGACTTTATGCGACTATAACAATCTCCTTCTTCTACGTAAAAAATTTCTACTCCACGACCATTACAGTCATTTATAGCTACGTCATCACACTCACTTCTAGAAGTGATAATAATAACAAGTCTCTTCCCATATGACTTGTAAATATTTATCCAATCTTCAATCATTCTTGTTCCACCCCCATAAATGGAGACTTTTGTTGTAATAAATGCCACCACATTCTCATCAAATTTTGGCAAATTATTAAGTGATTTTTCCTTTAAAATCTTTCTACCTATATTCTGCGATCTGACATCTATCTCTGGAGTATCTATGAAATGATAGCTATAATTTGGTAATTTGGTAATCCTGTTATATTGGTGTATGATACAAGATATTTCCTGTTCAGCTTCTTTTTTGATACTCATAGATTATACTTTATATTTATTAATTATGTCTATTATCCTAGTAATTTCCTTACCTAACATCACTGGACTGATTGGCAAAGAGACTACCTTTTTACAAATCTCCTCTGCTGCTGGATAGGCAAGATTTTTTAGGTCATTATATGCCAATTGATGATGTATAGGAGTTTGGTAGTGAATACCGGCATGGATGCCGTTATTTCTTAAATATTGGATAAAATTATCTCTATTTTGCACCATCACCGTAAATAAATGCCAAACATGAGATTCATTTTTCCCTTTTTTTGGTAAAGTGATAAGTGAGTTATTGATGTCGTCTATGTATTGATTGGCTATTTCCACTCTTTTCTTATTATCATCGTCGATATATTGCAATTTTACATCAAGTATAGCAGCTTGCATTTCGTCTAGCCTTGAATTTATGCCTTTGTAAATATGATTATATTTTTTATCTGAGCCATAATTTGCAATAGCTTTGACCTTGGTAAACAATTCCTCATCATTTGTTGTGATGGCCCCGCCATCACCCATTGCACCAAGATTTTTTCCAGGGTAGAAACTAAAAGCTCCTGCATCACCAAGATTTCCGACTCTTTTATTTTTATAATACGCCCCATGAGACTGCGCGCAATCTTCTATGATTTTTAAATTATATTTTTTTGCTATTTGTGATATTTTACTCATATCACAAACTCTGCCATATAGGTGCACAGGCATTATGGCCTTTGTTTTTTTGGTAATATTCTTTTCAATTAAAGCAACATCGATATTGTAATCATCAATATTTACATCAATAAGCACAGGAGTGTAATTATTCATTGATATAGCAAGGACAGATGCAATAAATGTATGTGCCGGCACTAGTATCTCACTTTCTTCTTCAAAATTATAAGCTTTTAAAATTAGATTTAATGCATCTAGACCATTAGCGACTCCAATCGAATATTTTGTGCCACAATAATTGGTAAAATTTTTATTAAAATTATCATTTTCCTTACCATTAATATATTGACCAGAATCAATAACTCTAGTTACAGCATTAAGTATCTCTTCTCGATGCCTAAAGTTAATTTTTTGTATGTTTAAAAAAGGGATTTTCATCTATATGCTATCTCTTAATTTTAATAATTTTATTACTTTTGCAAAAACAATCTATTCCAAGCAAATTTGAAGCAGAGCCAAAAGATCTTGCCAAACGAATAGTGACATGCTTTTTATATAGGGCTATTAGATATATAAAAACTGACAAAAATTGAATTGTTGTTTTTAGCCAAATTTTAAAGTAGTTATTTCGTTTTCTTTTCAGGTAAGACTTACTCCAAACTTGATGCCATTGTCTAAAATAGAGCATTTTATATTTTGCTAACGTTCCATGAATTTCAGTAGATTTTTGACCATAGTGAAAAACATGAGCATTTTTAACTAGAATGTTTTTATAGCCCTTAGCTATTGATCTTTGAGATAATTCTACATCTTCACCGTACAAGAATAAATTATGATCAAAAAAACCTATTTTTCTAAAAATATCCATATTCATTAACATGAGTCCACCACAGATAGATGTTGTTTCTATGATATTTTTATCTTCATTTAAGATTTTTATTTTTTTCTTATAATTATTGATGGCATCTTGCTGTTCCAACCTAGAAGGTTTTTCTTTTATGGCTGGAAATGGGTTTGTTAGGGCAATATTTTCATCTTTTTCAGCTTCTTTTACTAAAGTATCAATGGATGTTTCTGTGATAATTGCATCTGGGTTTTGTACAAAGGCATATTTTGTGGCCACTTTTTCTAAAGCAACATTGTTAGCTCTGCCAAAGCCACGATTATTTGTCAGTAAAATTAATTCTATATCTGAATTTGGATAATTTTGTTTTAATAAGTTTTTAATACTATCATTACTTCCATTATCAACTATCATGATATGATAACCTTTACCGACAATGTTTTTTAAAGATTCTAAAATAATATAGGTGCTTTTATAGGTAACAATTATGATTGTGACATCTTTTTTACTCATTTCTTTCCTCCTCCATTAACTCAAATTGTTTATTATATAAATTAGCATATTCGCCATTTTTTGCCAATAAATCTTTATGATTTCCTTCTTCAGCTATTTTACCATCCATAACTACGCAAATTTTATCAGCATGCATAATAGTTGATAATCTATGAGCAATAACAATGGTGGTTTTATTTTTCATTAACTTGTTTAAGGCATTTTTTACTAAATGCTCAGATATTGGATCAAGCGCAGATGTGGCCTCATCTAATAATAAAATCGGTGAATTATAAAGAATGGCTCTAGCAATAGCAATTCTTTGTCTTTGCCCTCCTGAGAGCATTACGCCATTTTGACCAATTTGTGTATGGTATTTCTGTGATAAATCTTGAATGAATTCATCGGCTTCTGCCATTTTTGCTGCTTTGATGATTTCCTCTTCTGTTGCATTCTCTTTGCCATAGCGAATATTTTCAATTATTGTATCATCAAATAACATAACTTCTTGATTTACAACTGACATTGACTGTCTTAAAGAATTTAAATTTAAATCTTTTAAATCATGGCTATCTAATGTTACATTGCCTGATTTTGGATCATAAAATCTTAAAATCATACTCATAATTGTTGATTTACCGCCGCCAGATGGTCCAACTAAGGCAACTACTTTGCCGGCTTCTATTTTAAGATTAATTCCATTTAAAGCAGTTTTGTCGGCGATATAATTAAAACCAACATTGTTAAATTTAATATTTCCTTTGGCATTTTTAATTATTTTGGCATTTTTCTTATCAATAATTTCCGGTTTTTTATCAATTGTTTCAAAATACCTTTCTGTAGCGCCAAGACCAAGCTGAATACCGCTATTCATACCAGAAACCGATTTTAGTGGCTTGTAAGCCATCATCATTGCTGTAAAGAATGAAAAGAAAGCACCAGGAGTTGTTTTACCTTCCAAAACTTGAAAGCCGCCATACCAAATAACACAGGCAACACCAACGCCACCCAGCATTTCAACAAAAGGCGATGATATTAATGATAATCTACCTATTTTTTTGCCAAGCTTAGTAATGCCATCAATAATTCCACCCATTCTTTTGGCTTCAAAAGCTTCGCAATTATATGATTTTACTAATTTACCATATTGCAGACTATCATCCATTTGGGAGATAAATTTTTGAGCCATAGCCTGATCTCCAAAAGATAAATTTCTAAGTTTTTGACCAATTTTGTAAACAGGGTAAACAGCTAAGGGAAAGCCAATAAAGGCAATCAAAGCTAGTTCAACGCTTTGATAAAACATAACTCCAATTAGAGCTAGTAATGTAACTAATTGTTTAAAGAAGCCATTAACTGCCGTGCTTATTCCCCCGGTAATTCTTCCTATGTCCATCATAATTTTTGAGATCATAACTCCTGAAGAGGAGCGATTTAGGTCTGAAATATCAGAATAAATGAAATGTCCATATAATTCTTTTCTTAAATCTGCCATTATGTAAAGATTTATATATCTCATTATTAGCATTTGAAAATAGCTAGAAAATGCTTTAATAATGGTAATTATCATGATAATTACTGGAATTATAACTAAAACAGCAGTATTTTTCTTCACAAATACTTCATCAAGAGCTGGTTTTACCAAATAAGCGTGAGCTGCTGTTGTTCCAGCTATAACAAACATTAGCAAAATAGATATTAAAAATTTAAATTTATATCTAAAAACATATTCTTTAAATAATCTTTTAGCCAAATAGAAATTATCTTTATAATTTATTTTATTATTTTTTGACATTATATAATAATCAATTTATTCTTTTACTTGTTAAAGAAAATGATACCCATCTTTAATTTTAAAGAAAAAGTGAGATCATTTATCAATCTTACTTAAAATTTATCTAGGCAAGACCTAGAATATCATAACATAATTATTTAATTATTCAAGTAGTAAAAATTTTGAATTTTATGACATCTGGCAATAATTCTATCAAAAGTATTGGTTTTTTTATAATACATTGTCTTTTATTTTCATGTATTGCCACTCTAACCAAATATTTAATGCAATATTCTATTTCTATTTTTCAAATTTTAGTTATTCAAACTTTTTTTGCTTGCTTAATTTTATTTTTATTTGATCGAAATATTTTTAAGCCATTTCCAAAAAGAGAACAGCTTTTTGCTTATTTTATTAGGGCTTTATTTTGGATAGGGGGCACAGTGTTATTCTTTATGAGTTTACAATTGGTTGAGCTGTCAATGGCAATTGCTTTAAGCTTTTCTACGCCTTTATTTACAACTATTTTAGCTATTGTAATATTAAAAGAAACTCCGCATAAGGATTGTATGATAGCTTTAATTTTTGGTTTTATTGGTGTTTTAATAGTTTTAAAGCCAGCATTTTTGGATTTTGCCCCGCAACATTTAATGGTTATTTTGGCGTGTATGTTATGGTCTGTTACCGATATTATGATTAAAATTATGGGTAAAGATAATAAAAATAGCACAATTACTTGGTTTTATTTTTTCTTTAGTTTTCTTTTTTTGATAATATTTATTATTATTTTAAAATTATTAGGGGAATTTTATTCACCGTCAATATCTTTGGTAATTATTCTGGATTTAAGCATAGCACATATAGTTATTTTAATTCTAATTTCTATTTTCTTTATTGGTAATATTATGCTTCTAACTCATTCTTATAAGATTGCTGATTTAACTAGAATTCAGCCATTCTCTTTTACTAGTATTATTTTTGTTTCCATTTTATCTTATATAGTTTTTGGCGAGATAATTACAATTTCAACTATTATTGGCAGTATTGTGATTATTGCTAGTACTAGTTTTATTGCTTACAATGCCAAATTTTAATTTTAATGAGTGATACAGGAAAAATATTTTTGAGATAATAATTAAAAATAAAGATTATTAAAGAAATTTCTAATCAGCAAATAGAGTATTATTTTAAGTGTTTATAGATTATTTGCTTCTTGCGCTTCTTCTTATTGATATTTTTTTGAATAGAGATCAAGAACTTTAATATTGAAAATTTAAATCTTTTAACATCTATGACAGCATATTTTTCATCAATTTTAGAAATCATATGTAATCCCTGATGTTCTTTTGACTCGATAATTATTGAATTATTGTATTCTATTATTCTGTTATTTTGCAATCTTTATTGGAAACAAATATTATTTTTGAATATCTTCCTAGTTCTTTAAATTATATTATTATATAAGGATTAATTATGTTATGCTTATTAAAGTGTACAAAAAATAGTAATTCTTTTCTTAGATTTATTTTTTATAAACATCTTTAGCAGAATTCACGTTAGATCTTTTCTTGATTAATTCAATAATTTCTGGATCATTTTTTTGATCTTTATATGGAGCAAATAAAGCCTTACCTCTTTTTGAGGTATTTTTTCTTAGCTCCGATAGATAATATACGGCAAGAGATTTTCTGTAAATACCATCTGGACATCTCAACTCTTCAGGTAAGCCATGCCAACTATTTTGGGTAGTGTCAAATATTACCGCTCTATTAAAAATTGGTACAATTTTATGTATACATTCTTTTGGTTTATTTTTTTTAGCGTCATGACTCCATAATCCTAACTCTCCACCCCAAGATTCTTGCCAATCTTTACACATATATATAATGATATTAAGCCTTCTCTCTAGCATTAATTTAGGATGCATAGAATAATCTAGGTGAACATTAAGCTTGCCATCTTTTGAGTGCATATGCCAGCCTCCACCATTAAGGCCAACATCTGGTAGTAAATTTTTAATATTTGTTAATTCTTGAATTTGATTTATAAATCCTTGGCTATTTAAAAAAGAAAAAGCTTGATAAGTATCTTTAGGAAATCTGTCCCAGTGATTCATGGTTTTTTTATGCTCAATTGGATTGTTATAAAAATACCAGCTTTTATCATTAAAATTTGGAAAGTCACCCTCTAGCTTATTCGCAAATTCGCTGTGAAAAAAATTATCAATAACTATATGATTAAATGGCTTTGCATTTAAGTAGCTATTTTTAAGATCATTTATATCTATTGGGTTAATAAATTTATTTTGCATTTTAGAATCTATATAATAATTTTATTTTTCACTTTTACTATTTTATTTGCTTTATTAAAGCAGTCAAGCCCTATTATATTGGAAATTGACCCTATTGACCTGCCTGCTCTTATTATTGCTTTATTTTTTCTTAATATTATTAAATATAAAAATATTGTTAGAAATGGAATAAATGATTTAATAAGTATTTTTAAGAAATTAATTCCTCTTTTTCTTCTTAAATAAGCTCTGCTCCAACCCATATACCAATATCTTTTATAGAGAAGTCTATATTTTTCAAAGATTGTTTGACTAAAAGAGGCACTATGATCATTATGATATACATATGATGATTTTACTAAAATATTTTTATATTTATTAAATCTAGATCTGTCTGAGATTTCTTCATCGTCACCATATAAAAATAAATTTTCATCCAAAAATCCAATTTTTTGGAATATTTTTGTCTTTATGAGCATATAGCCTCCGCAAATGAAATCAGTTTCTATTTTATCCTCATCTTCATTTATTATGTTTATAGTTTTTTTATAATTCTCGATTTCTTGTACTTTTTCTTCTAAAGATAAATTAAGGCGTGTTATAGAAAATGGCGATGCTAAAGCAATCTTATCATTCTTCTCTATTTCAAGTGCTAAATTATCAATTGATTCTGGGTCAATTATAGCATCTGGATTTAATAAAAATGCATATTTTGTTTCTACTTTTTTTAGTGCAACATTATTACCCCTGCTAAAGCCAACATTATTTTCTAGCATTATTAGTTCAATTCCAGAATTTGCATATTTTTCTTTTAATAAATCAGCTATATTATCATTACTGCCATTATCAATAACTTTAATGTTAAGACCTTTATTAACAATTGGGTCTAAGGCACTTTCTATAATATGTGCACTTTTATATGCCAATATGATTATTGTAATTTCTTTTCTATGGTTTTTCATTTTTATTAATTATTTCTATTGTATTTTTTAATGCATCTTGCCATTTTGGCAATTTTATATTAAATTCTTTTTCAATTTTATCACAATTAAGCACTCCATTTAATGGTCTTTTGGCTTTTGTTTTAAATTCAGAGCTATCAACGGCTATAATTTTTATTTTTTTTAAATTAAATTCTGCCATATATTCTATAATTTTAGAAGCAAAGTCAAAATAAGAAGCTTCGCCCTTATTAGTTAAATGATAAGTATCGCTTATAAAATTATTATTTTGATTTATTTTTTCTATTATTTTAATTGTTATGTCAGCAATATCAAAACTACTAGTTGGATTAGTAATTTGATCATTAACAATTTTTAATTCTGTATTATTTTGTGCTAATTTAATTATTTTGGCAACAAAATTATTGTCTTTTTGGCTAAAAACAGTTGAAACTCTAAAAATTAAATAATCACATTCTGATTTTATAATCGCTTTTTCGCCATTTAATTTACTAAGGCCATAAATGCCAGCTGGTTTTAGATTTTGAATATTATTTTCAAGGTATGGTTCATTTCCAGCGCCATCAAAAACATAATTAGTTGAATAATGTATTAATTTTACATTATTTTTTTGGCAATATTTGGCTAAAATATCAATGGCTTGATGATTTATTTTATCTGCCATATCTGGCTCATCTTCTGCCTTATCAACGTAATTATAAGCTGTGGCATTAATTATAAAATCAGCTTTTGGTAATTTATTTAATTTATCTGCTAATTTATTAATTTTGGAAAAATCAATATCTTTAGATGAGTAATTATAAATTTGAAAATTATCTTTCTTTTGGGTAAATATATTCAACAAATCACTTGCAACTTGACCATTTTTACCAAAAATAATTATATTTTTCATCTATGTTAATTTTCTTGGATTATCATTTCTGTCAAAAGCCTTTATGCCAATAAGATATGAAAAACAACCATCTAAAGCTGCCCTTTGATTAATATTAATTTTCTTAAATTGAACAATTTGTATTAAAATTAATATTGATAATTTAATTATATTTCTTAAAGCCTTTAATTTACCAATTAATTTGCCATGCCTTAGTGATGTATAGTGACATTTGCTCCAGCCATTTTTATGCCACAATATTCCATATTTTGTTTTTTGGTTGAATTCTCCTGATGATTGTCCGCTTAGATGAATTTGTGCCGTATTTTTTATTGTTGCTATTTTATAACCATTTTTTACTGCTCTTTTGCATATTTCATTATCATCGCAATACATAAAAAATCCATTATCAAAAAGACCAATTTTTTTAAAAATATCAGTTCGAAGAACCATAAAACAGCCACTAATAAATTTGGTTAAATAAAAATCATCTTTTTCACTTTTATAATTATTTTCTGATATTTGACAAATTTTTCCTTTTGTTAATTTTTTGTAATCTTTATCATATGATCCTCCATAGTTAACTGCATTGGCAATTGCAATTTGTGGATTTTTTTCACAAATTTCTAATATTTTCTCTATCGTTCCATTTTCAAAAAAGCAATCAGGGTTCAATAAGCAAGTAAATTCTGTATTTAACTCTGTAAATGCAATATTGTTAGCACGAGGAAATCCTAAATTTTTATCATTTTCTATTATTTGGGTTTTTGGAAATTTTTCCTTGATAATTTTAAGGGTGTTATCTGTACTATTATTGTCAGAAATTATAACATTATATTTATCAAAATTTAGCCTCTTAAGGTTGCTTTCAATAACTTGAGAACTATTATAAGTGACAATTATAAATGTTAATTTTTTCTTGGTTATTTTTTGTGTCATTGATTTTAAAAATTATTAATTAACTCCTTAATTCCATCTTCAAATTTAATTTGAGTTTGAAATCCTAATTCTTTTCTAATTTTACGGTCATTAATGGCGTATCTTCTATCGTGTCCCGCTCTATCTTTAACATAAGTGATTTGATTCTTGTAAGATGATGCATCTTCTTTTGGCCTGAATTGATCAAGTAATTCGCAAATTATATTAACAATTTCATTATTATCAATTTCTTGATTGCCGCCAATGCAGTAAGTTTGGCCTTTTTGACCATTTTCTAAAATTAGATCAACTCCTCGATTGTGATCATCAACATGAATCCAATCCCTGACATTTTTACCATCGCCATAAATTGTAATCTCTTGATTATTTATTGCTCTATTAATGGTATTTGGTATTAATTTTTCTGCATGCTGTCTTGGTCCATAATTATTGCTGCAATTACTGATTGTAATATTAAGTCCATAAGTTTTATAGTAAGCCCTAACCAGATGGTCACTTGCTGCTTTTGATGCTGAATATGGTGAAGAAGGGTTGTAAGGTGTATCTTCATCAAATTTATCCACACTATTTAAGGGTAAATCACCAAATACTTCATCTGTAGAAATATGATGGAAATGAAAATAAGATTTATTTTTTTGCTGCCCTAATGCTGCTTTAAGTAAAGAGTGGGTGCCATTAATATTAGTTTGAATAAAGGCGTCAGGGTTCTTTATTGAATTATCAACATGGCTTTCAGCGGCAAAATGAGCTATAACATCTATATCATACTCTTTTAATATTTTATTAACTAAATTTTCATCTAAAATATCACCCTTAACAAATTTATAATTATCTGATTTTATCCAAGAGATATTTTCTTCTTTTCCGGCGTAAGTTAATTTATCTAATATGATTACTTTTTTACCTTTTTCTACTTGTTGTGCCACAAAAGAGCTTCCTATGA
Organism: uncultured Rickettsiales bacterium; assembly: GCA_905478245.1. Lineage (GTDB taxonomy): Bacteria > Pseudomonadota > Alphaproteobacteria > Rickettsiales > UBA1997 > CAJQHT01. The sequence continues at coordinate 14,718 of CAJQHT010000012.1, forward strand.
ATCCAGCTCCACCTGTTACCAATAAATTATTTTTCATTTTATAAATTTTTAGTTTTATTTTTAAAATATTGATATTCATCGTTCGATAAAATATCTTTGGCAATTTTTGTTAAATTATTTAAATCTTTGCGAAAGTAGGAGTCAAAATTTTTATCATTAATTCTAGCACAGCCCAAGTCAAATAATTCTAAGTGATAATCATTATTATTTTTAATAACAGCAATATTAATTTTAGAAATATCATCATGATTTACTTTATTGTCATACAATGTTTTTATGATAAATAATAAATTTTCTAAGAAATTTGGATATTTGAGAGATTTATCTTTTTTAAACTTATCTAATGTTGTAAATTTAATAAAATCAAATGCAATATAATTTATAAAAAGAAAATATTTATATTCCATCATTTTTATAAAATTATTATTGTAATACTTATTTCCTAAGGCCTCTCTTTTGCTGCTATTTGTTCTATTGGCTATTTTTATAAATATTTTATTATTATTTTTATATGCTACAGCGTAATATTTTGCGCCAACTCCACAAGATTTAATTAGCTCAATTTTTTGATATTTTTTAATATATTTTAAATATAATAGAGTAGATCTACAAATAATATCAGATTTAAAAGATGATCTAATATTAATTAAGCTTTTTACTATTGAGTTATTTCTTAGATTTTTACTAAAGCCTTTATATTTCATGCTAAAATTTTGGATTTTTTAAATATTCCTTAAAACTTTCTTGCTCTTGATCTCTTTGTGAAATGATAGGGTTTTTTATCGGCCATTTAATATTTAAATCTTCATCATCAAATTTTATTCCACCTTCGCCTAGCGCGCTATATTCTGCTCCTGTAATTTTATAATATAAATGAGCAGGCTCTTCACCTATTGTGCAAAAACCATGGGCAAAACCAGTTGGCAACCATAGTAAAGTTGCTTGATCTAGAATAATACTAAAATATTTACCTAAGGTTTTAGAGTCTTTTCTAATGTCAACTGCAACGTCAAAAATTTTACCATGAGTACAGCCTATTAATTTACCTTGCGCTGGTTGATGCTGATAATGCAAGCCTCTAATAACATTTGGAGCCGATTTTGAATGATTATCTTGAAAAAAATCAGTTGGTAAATTATGCTTCTCAAATTCAGATTTTTTGAATCTCTCGATAAAAAATCCTCTTTCATCGCCGTGCAAATCTAATTTTATAATTTTTAGCCCCAAAAAGCCAGTTTCTTCTATTTGCATTATTAATATTTTATTACCCTTCTTAAATAATCCCCATAAGAATTACCAATTTTAAATTCATCGGCTAATTTTTCTAATTGTTCTTTAGTGATATTGCCTTTATTATAAGATACTTCTTCTATACAACCAATTTTTATACCTTGTCTATTTTCAACAACTTCAATAAATTGAGAGGCGCCGTTCAGAGATTCATGAGTTCCGGCATCAAGCCAGGCAAAACCACGATTCATTTTTATAACATTTAATTTTTTCTGACGCAAATATTCATTATTAACATCAGTAATTTCAAGCTCACCCCTGGCTGATGGTTTTATATTTTTAGCAATTTTAACAACATTATTATCGTAAAAATACCAACCAGTAACAGCAAAATCAGATTTTGGATTTTTAGGTTTTTCAATAATATTAGTTGCAATATTATTTTCATCTAATTCCACTACGCCATATCTATGTGGGTCTTTAACGCGATAAGCAATAACATATGCCCCTTCTTTTAAATTAACCGCCTCTTCAAATTTCTGATCTATTTTAATGCCACTAATCTCACTACCATAAAATATATTATCGCCAAGTATTAAGCTAACACTATCATTGCCGATAAAATCTTCCGCTAAAATAAAAGCTTGGGCAATGCCGTCAGGACTTGGTTGAACCTTATAAGAAATATTAATGCCAATATTATTACCATTGCCAAGTAGATTTTCAATTTTACCAATATCTTCTTTGGTGCTAATAATCATAATATCCTTAATGCCAATATTAATAATATTTGACAATGGGTAATATATCATTGGCTTATCGTAAACTGGTAGTAATTGTTTACTTATGCTTTTTGTTAATGGTGCTAATCTTGTTCCATTGCCGCCAGCAAGTATGATTGCTTTCATGAGATCTTTTTTATGATTAATAAATTTACATTAATAATACCAAGTCTAAAGCTTTAATAAAAAATAGGAATTGGTATAAGTAGAAATTTTTCAGTAGTAATTTTAATTATTTAATGCTTTAAAATCAAGACCTATTTGATTTTCCTTGACTTTGTTATAAATTTACTATATATTCTGCTTGGTCAATAGATTTAGGAAAGATGGCCGAGCGGCTTAAGGCGCACGCTTGGAAAGCGTGTGTAGGTTTTATAGCCTACCGAGGGTTCGAATCCCTCTCTTTCCGCCATGATTTTAATAATTATAGTATGAAATTAAAGAAACCAATCATCGGAATAGTTTTAGATTATAGAAAGGGTGGTGATTCCCAATATTCAAGCAATCCTTATTATGCCCTCAGGGTTAATCATATTGATATTATCAATAAGATGGGTGCGAAGGTTCTTTTAATACCTTATGATTATGAATTAATTGATTACTATCTTAAATTAATAGATGGCTTAATGATTGTTGGTGGTTATTTTGATATTAATCCACGTCGATATAATGAAAAAATTCTTCATGAATCAGTAAAATTAAATGAAGTCAGAGAGAATTTTGAATTTGAGTTAACATCTCAGGCTTTAAAAGAAAAAAATCTACCAATTTTTGGAATTTGTAATGGTTTACAGCTTATTAATATTATTCATGGTGGCAATGCCATACAGCATATTCCAGATGGCAAGAAATATATTGAGCATGAGCAAAGCAATATAGCTAATTATGAAGATTATAATAAAACTTACCATAATGTTCAGATAGAAAAGGATAGTAAATTATTCAAAATTATCGGCGAAAAGGAAATTTCTACCAACTCTTCTCATCATCAGGCTGTTAAAGATGTTGGTCAAGATTTAAAAATTACCGCCAGAGCAAGTGACGGTATAATTGAAGCAATTGAACATAAATCTCATCCATTTTGCTTAGCAGTGCAGTGGCATCCTGAGTTTGCTAGCACTATTGCTGATAATAAATTATTTTCTGCCTTTGTTGCAGCTTGTGAAAAATATAAAAAAACAAATAATGCAGTTAAATAATAAAGAAAAAGGCGATAGAATAGCTAAAATTATTGCCAGAAGTGGTTATTGTTCTAGAAGACAAGCGGAAGAATTAATAATAGATGGCAGGGTTAAGGTTAATGGCCAAATTATTGATAGTCCAGCCACTTTAATAACCGATCAATCTATTAAAATTGACAATAAATTACTAGCAAAGAATGAGCCGGCTAAAATGTGGATATTTCACAAGCCAAAAGGCTTTGTTTGTTCCAATAAAGATGAAAAAAATCGTAAAACTATTTTTGATATTTTGCCAGATAATTTACCTAGAACTATATCAGTAGGGCGCCTTGATATTAATACAGAAGGCTTACTATTATTAACAAATGATGGTGAAATTTCACGCTATATCGAATTACCTCAAAATAAATGGATCAGAAATTATCGTGTTCGTGTTCACGGTAAGGTAAATATGCCAAGATTAGAAAAATTAGCTAAAGGCATCAGAATAGACGGCGTTAGCTATGGTTCAATAAAAGTAGAATTAGAAAAAGAAGGCTCTAATTCTTGGTTGAAAATCTCACTTACCGAAGGTAAAAACCGTGAGATTAAGAAAGTTTTACAATATTTTGGCCTTGAGGTTAATCGTCTTATCAGAATTTCTTTCGGACCTTTTATTTTGGGAAATTTAGCAACGGGAAAAATCAAGGAAATTCCAGGTAAAGTTTTAAAGGATACTTTAGGAAAATTAATTAATAAATAAAATTATGAGACCATCAAAAAGAGAATTTGATCAATTAAGAGAGATCTCAATTCAAACTAATGTCAATAAATATGCTGAAGGTTCTTGTCTTATTAACTGGGGTAGAAATCAAATTTTATGTACAGCAACTATTGAAAATAAAGTTCCTCCTTTTTTAAGAAATAGCAAAAAAGGCTGGGTAACAGCAGAATATTCAATGTTACCAAGATCAACTCACTCTAGAAATCAAAGAGATTCAAATCGTAAATCACCAAATGGTCGAGGCCTGGAAATTCAAAGGTTAATTGGCAGGTCTTTACGTTCAATAGTTGATTTAAAAAAATTAGGAGAAAGGCAGATTATAATTGATTGTGACGTTTTGCAAGCTGATGGCGGCACACGCTGCGCTTCTATTACAGGTGGTTATATTGCCTTAAAATTAGCAATAAATAAATTAATAAAAGATCGAATTTTAACTTCCGATCCTATTACAGAGTCAATATTGGCAGTTTCTTGTGGTATTTTTAAATCAAAAACAATTTTAGATTTGGATTATGACGAGGATAGTAATTGTGAAGCTGATGTCAATTTTATTGTCACAAAAGATGCTAAAATTATTGAAATTCAAGGAACTGGAGAGGAAAAGCCTTTTGATTTCTCTCAAATTAATATTATGCATCAATTAGTACAAAAAGCAGCTTTAGAAATTTCTCAAATTCAAGAAGAAGCCCTAAATGCTTAATTTAATTGGTTTAGATAAATCAGAATTAAAGGCGGAAATCTTAAAAATTGGTGAGAAACCATTTCGCGCAGGGCAAATCTGGGACTGGATTTATATAAAAAATGCTCGTGATTTTAAAGAATGTAATAATATTCCAAAAAACTTAATAGAAAAATTAGAAAATAATTACCAGATAGCATCACCTTTAATAGTTGAGGATCTTGTTTCTAAAGATGGCACTAGAAAATGGCTCATAAATTTTGACAATAATAAAAATCAACCTAATTCGTCAAGTAAATGTTCTAAAAATCCAAGCAATAATGGCGCAGAGATAGAAATGGTTTATATTCCTGAAAAAAACCGTGGCACATTATGTGTTTCATCGCAAATTGGTTGCACCCTAACTTGTAAATTTTGCCATACTGGAACTCAAACCTTAGTACGTAACTTAACAGCTGGTGAAATTATTTGGCAATTTTTAATCGCAAAAGATTTACTGCCAAAAGACTCTCTAACTAATATTGTTTTTATGGGTATGGGTGAGCCGCTTTTTAATTATGAAAATGTTAAAAAAGCCATTAAAATATTAAATGATGATAAGGGGATTAACTTTTCTAAAAGACGTATAGTTCTTTCAACTTCTGGCGTTGTACCAGAATTATTAAAATTTTGTGATGAAGTTAATAGTAATTTAGCAATATCTTTGCATAGTGTCAGGGATGATGTTAGAAGTCAGATTATGCCAATTAATAAAAAATATCCTCTTGAAGAGTTAATTAAAGCTTGTAAATATTATAATCAAGCTAATTCTCAATTTATAACATTTGAATATGTTATGCTCAAAGGAATTAATGATTCTGATTTGGACGCTCAAGAATTAGTTAGTTTTATTAAAGATAATCAAATTAAAGCAAAAGTTAATATTATACCATTTAATATTTGGCAGGGCTCCATATATGAATGTTCAAGTAGAAATAGAATCATGTCTTTTGCCAGAATTATTGAAGAAAATAATATTTATGCACCAATTCGCAAAACTAGAGGAGAGGATGTAATGGCAGCTTGCGGTCAGTTAAAATCACTTTCTTTGAGAAAAAAATTAACTAAAATCAGGTAAATTATTATTATGCCTAGCAGAAAAAGAAAGCAGCAACAAAAGAAAAGTACGGATTTATCTGAGGGTGAATATTTTGAAAAGCAAGAAAAAGAAGTAAACTCTTTTCCAGGAATTAATACCTCAATGCTGTCAGGCAATGAAGTCGAATTTCAAAATATATTATATCAAGAAATAGATATCGAAGAAAAAGATAAGGCGAGCTTGGGTGCTGCATTTAATAATCTTGGATATTGCTATGCTGAGAATTATGGAGTAGAAAAGGATTTGTATGTTGCGGTAAGATGTTTTAGATTTGCAGTTTCTTTTGGCGATGAAGCGGCCATAGAAAATCTAGCTAGATTTACAGTTGAATTGAAAAAAGAGACAGCAAAAACCATGATAAGTCTTTCAAAAGCAAGTGTTCAATATCCCCAGGTTACTAGTTTAGTGGAGTCCAAGGGGACAAAAAGACACAAGATCTAGAATTGTACATTTAGGGATTGTCGGAAAATCAATAAATAACGGATCAATTGTAGGGTCAGACCTGAAGTATCTGCTTAGCAACAAACCACAATAAACAAAATAGCGGTCGAACACATAGTCTCAAACCTACATTATACCCGTAACAATAGATATATCCGTAAAAACAAATATTCCCATAAAATCCAACGAAACATTATTCTCATAAAAAACCAATAATAAAAAAATAACGGATCAATTGTAGGGGCAGACCTATGTGTCTGCCCGCACAAACCACAATAAACAAAATAGCGGTCGAACACATAGTCTCAAACCTACATTATACCCGTAAAATTATTCCTACCTTAAGAACGTCAAGCCTTAAGCTTAAGCATCTTTTACCTGGGAACGCCGAGCCCCAGCTCGGCATCTTTTTTATAAAAAAATTATTACCATGCTTAAGCTTAAGGCTCTACGTTCCCAGAATAAAAAAACAACGGATTAATTGTAGGGGCAGACCTGAAGTGTCTGCCCGAAACCAACCGAGGATAAATGACACAGCGGTCGAACACATAGGATCAAACCTACATATGACGGCAAGCCAACGATAAATGAAATATTCACCTTCATTTAGGTTTTTCATTTAATGGCAACGAAATTGCTAAATTTTGAGGGATTTATAGGCATTAAAAATTTTTGAAATTTTAGCGTATTTATGTATACGTGGATTTCAAAAATTTTTAATAACAACGAAATCGCCAAAATGTAGCGATTTGGGGGGTGTTATATTATGATAATAGATTGGCAATATATATGGCACTATAGGTAATTATAGCATCAGACCCAGCTCTTTTTAAACAAATTAAACTCTCCATCATTGCCTCATCAAAATTTAGCAGATTATTTTCTGCGGCTAATTTTAACATTGTATATTCACCGCTAACTTGATATGAAATAATAGGAATATTGAATTTATCTTTTGCTTTGCTTATAATGTCCAAATAAAGAGCTGCTGGTTTGATAATTATCATATCTGCACCTTCATTTATATCCATTTCTATTTCTTTTAAAGCTTCATTTTGATTGCGAAAATCCATTTGATAAGATTTCTTATCTCCTTGAAGATTATTTTTAGAATTAACGGCATCACGAAATGGTCCGTAAAAATTTGAAGCATATTTAGCACTATATGACATAATTCCAACATTCTCATAGCCATTTTTATCAAGATATTTTCTAATTTGACCAACTCGACCATCCATCATATCAGAAGGGGCAACGATATCACAACCAGCTTTGGCTTGAACTAAGGCTTGTTTACATAAAATTTCATTAGTTTCATCATTTAGCACTTCATTATCTTGTGACAAAATACCATCTTGACCATGGCTGGTAAAAGGATCGAGAGCTACATCACAAATAATACCAATATTTTGTACTTCTTTCTTGATTTCTTTAATAGCCTGGCATATTAGATTATTTTCATTATATGCTTCTGAGCCCATTTCATTTTTAAGATTCTGATTGATGGAAGGAAAAAGCATAATGGCTTTAATTCCTAATTTTTGGCATTTTCTTACCTCTTCTACCAGTAAATCAATAGAGAATCGATAAATATCAGCCATGGACTCTATTTTTTCTTTCTTATTTTTACCTTCAATGACAAAGAAAGGCATAATCAAATCATTTATATTTATTGAGTTTTGTGCTAAAAGATCCCTGATCCAGGGTGATTTTCTGTTTCTTCTTAACCTAGTACCAGGAAAAGATGCAAAATTTTGTGTCATTTTAGTTAATTATATTTTAAAATTAAGTTTTTATGATTAATACCAATTCTTAATCTTTAAAATTAAGTTAAAATAATAAATAATCTAACTTTATATTTTTTGATAAAAATCTACAAAAAGCCTCGTTAAAATATGAACATACTGACGACTCTCTTTTATAATTTTTATCTAAAAAATATTTTGCCTGTATCATTCATTAAAGTTCTAGAATTGGTATAATTTATCACATTAATCTATTATTAATATTTTGCAACTATTTAGCTAAATCCATGAATATTCTAGAAGAGATCTATCAGCATAAATTAGTAGAAGTTAGAAATTGTAAGAAAAATAAATCTACTCATGATATCTGTGGCGAGCTAAAATTACAAAATAGAAAGCCACAAGATTTTGCTGCAGCTCTGCAAAATAAAATTATTAATAATGATCCAGCTATAATCTGTGAGGTAAAAAAGGCCTCTCCAAGCAAGGGTATTATTCGTGATGATTTTGATCCAGTAAAAATTGCAAAAATTTACGAAGAAAATGGAGCAGCTTGCATCTCAGTTCTTACTGATGAGAAATATTTCATGGGTCACTCAAAATATTTATCTGATATTAGAAAAAATGTGAAAATTCCAATTTTGCGTAAAGATTTTATTATTGATGTTTATCAAATTTATGAGGCTAAATTACTTGGAGCTGATTGTATCTTGCTCATAATGGCAATGTTAGATTTACAAAAAGCACAAGAATTAGAAAAAATAGCCCATGATATTGGTCTTTCAGTTTTAATAGAAATTCACGATGAGGCAGAATTAGAAAAGGCTTTAAAGTTAAGAAGTACATTAATTGGCATCAATAATCGTAATCTTAAAACTTTCGAAATTGATATTAATAATAGTATAAAATTATCAAAATTAATTCCTAAGGATAAAATAATTATTTGTGAAAGTGGAATTTACAGTAGAGATGATATTAAAAAAATGCAATTAGAAAATATTAATAGTTTTTTAATTGGTGAATCTTTAATGCGTCAAGATAATATAGCTCAAGCTCTGCAAAGCCTCCTTGAAAAAGAAAGTTGTTTTTTTTAAAGTATATATACCGTATCAAAATCATACATAATGTATTATTTTGACACATAATATGTATCATTTTAATACATATCATCTATCAAATTCTGATATTTAGCCTCAATAATATTTCTTTTTAATTTCATTGATGGTGTTATTTCTCCTCCTTCAATTGATAATTCATCAAAAATTATTTCAGATTTTCTAATTCTTTCCCATTGGTTCAGGTTCTTATTAACTTTAGCAACTATATTTTCAAGATTCTTTTCAATGATTTTCTTTTTATTTTTATCATTTTTGGTTTTTATATCTATCATTTCTTGATCTATAAAAAACAAACAAGAGACAAATTTTCTGCCCTCGGCAATTATTAAAGCTGCGCTTAAAAATGAACAATTTTGCATTAATTTTTGCTCAATTGGAATGGGGCTAACATATTTTCCTCCGGCAGTTTTAAATAATTCCTTCTTTCTACCGGTTATTCGAATTGCTCCATCACTTTCTATTATAGCCAAATCACCAGTTTTTAGCCAGCCATCTTTGGTTATTGTTTCGTTGGTTTTTATTTGGTTGTTATGGTAGCCCTTCATGACGCAGTCACTTTTTGTCCATAATTCACCATCAATTATTTTAACTTCTACTCCTAAAAATGACTTACCCACTGTGCCAATTTTATTAAATTTAGCATTATTGACGGCAATAACTGGCGAAGTTTCAGTTAACCCATAGCCGGTAAATATCTTTACCCCAATATTATTAAAAAATCTTTCTAAATCTTCGCTTAAGGGCGCTCCTCCGCAGATTAGCATTTTTATTCTACCGCCAAGAGATTTCGATATTGTTTTGTAAGCCAGTAAATTAAATAAGCATCTTAAAGGGTTATTTTTTTTCGGATCTTGTTTTACCGCGAAATTTATGGCTAAATTTCCTAAAATTTTCTTCAAAATATTACTATTTGATAATTTATCATTAATTTTATTATAGGTTTTTTCTAAAATACGCGGAACTATCGTCATAATTGTTGGCTTTATTTCCAACAATAACTTGCCAATATTTTTTGGATTATCGGCAAAGTAAATTGTTACGCCTTGATAAATATAGAAATTAATTACCATTCCTTCAAAGATATGGGCCAAGGGCAGGCAAGATAAAGCAATATCTTCTTGATTTATTTCGGGGAATCTTTCTTTGGTGGCCTTTATTTGCGTTATAAGATTTTTATGTGTAATTTCTACCCCTTTAGGATCTCCGGTAGAGCCGCTGGTATAAATAATGGTAGCAATATCATCTTCTTTAATTTTTTTAACTAGATTTTCATAGGATTCTGCATTATTTTTTTCTAAATTAGTGCCAATCTTTAATAATTCTTCAAAATCAATGATATTTTCATCTTTAATTTTATTTTTAAAGCCAAAAGTAATAATTTTTTGAAATTTTACCTTAGAATTAAGTAAGATATCTAAGTTTTCTTTACTATCGCAAAAAAAGAACTCAATATTCGCATCTTTAATCTGAAATAATAGATTTTTCTTTGAAATATTGGCAAAAATAGGTATTGATAATGCTCCAACACTGATTGCAGCAAAATTAAATATTAACCAAATAGGACTTGAATTTGCTATAATTCCAAAGCCTTTTTCTTTTTTTAATCCTAATTTTCTTAAAGCTAGGGTAGATTTTCTAATATTTGCAGCAAATTGCTTATTGGAAATGTTTTTCCAATTTTTATTATCCAGAAAATTAAAAGCTTGATTATTTTTATAATGTTTTTCTTGATATTTAACTAAATCTATTAAATTTTTTAACTCCATTTGCATTATTTAATTGGTATTATTTAGCCATGATTCAATAATTGGATATATTTTATAATAAGCTAAGTCAAAAATATAGGTAATTTTATCATATAAAATTTCATGATTTTCGATAATGTAATATCTAATTAATTCGTCGGCTCCACTATAGCTAGCAGTGGAGGATGAAATAATAATTAACAGCATAAATGCAATATAATTAGAAATGGAGCTTGAAATTAACGGTCTTATTACTCCTGGTTTTCGCGCAAGATTTTTTACTTTATTAATTCTGCTGGTAGTATTGGGATGTGTTGAAAATAAAGTAAAATAACCATTATCGCCAAATAAGGATAATGCTATTCCCATATTATGACCACCAAATGCCTGAGCGGATTGTCTATCGCAGCGATATTCTATTGATCTGCTGATAAATTTACGAATAAATTCATATGAATTAAAGATGATTTTATTATTAAAGAATGTCACAATCTTATTTACTGTTGAATAAATAAACATCACAATATCAAATAATATTCTGCTTCTAACCCTGACATATCCTAAGATAGTTAGAGGTATAGTTATCATCCACTTTAATATATTTGAAATAAGATTAGTGGCTTTTTGATTTATAATAATTAGAAGTGCTGGCAAATAATCCTTATTAACTAAATGCGACATTTCATGTCCCATAATGCTGCGTAGAATTAATAAAAATTCCCGTTTATCTTTACTGTTATTTAAGCTGTGCTGAATGATGCCTTGTGTTAAAACCATAATTTTTCTGCCCATACTACCAATGGCAAAAGCATTTATTTCATTACTATTACTGATATATAATTTTACATCTTTTCTGCCAAAGCTCTCTTGAACCTGTTCAAATATTAGCTTTAGAAATTTAAAATCTTTTATTGAATCATATTTTTTACACCCTTTTAATGACGATCTAACTGAGAAGCCAAAAATAAAATCTAGAAATAGATAGATAATCATTATAAAACTAATAATGAATATCAATAATGATAATAAGAATTTAAAATCTAATTTGGCTATTTGTGTTAAGAAATATTCTTGATTTATTTGCATAATAGCAAAAGCGACGGCGGTAAATGGTAATAATAATATAACAAAATTAATAATAGTTAAAATATAAACCACTATTAAATTTAAAGGTTTCATTAACATTTAAAAAATACCATAAAATGAATTTGCAAAAATAAAGTAAAGATATTATATTATTACTAATTAATGATTGTAAAGTAAAGAAATAGAATTAAAAAACTCAAAAATAAATTCAATTTTCTTCTAATAATACCATTTTAACTTATATATAAAATAAATGCGCACAATTAAAATAGGAAAGATAAATATCAGTAACAATAATCCCTTTGTTCTGATAGCAGGACCCTGTCAAACAGAGTCAAGGGATCATTCATTAATGATGGCTGAAAATATCAAAAAAATTACCGATAAATTAGGTATAGATTTTATATATAAATCATCATTTGATAAAGCTAATAGAACTAGCTCTAAATCTACACGCGGCTTAGGCTTAGAAAAGACCTTACCAATATTTGAAGAGGTTAAAAAAACTTTTAATTGCCCAATTTTAACCGATATTCACAGTGAGAAACATTGTGAAGAAGTAAAAAATTCAGTTGACATTATTCAGGTTCCAGCTTTTCTTTGTCGTCAAACTGATCTTCTAAAAGCTGCTGCAAAAACTGATCTAATTGTTAATATTAAAAAAGGTCAATTTTTAGCGCCTCATGATACTAAAAATATTGTCCAGAAAATGGATGATTTTGGTAATAAAAAAGTTCTTTTAACGGAAAGAGGTGTTAGTTTTGGCTATAATACTTTAGTTTCCGACATGAGAAGCTTGCCAATTATGGCTCAAACTGGCTGTCCAGTTGTTTTTGATGCTACACATTCGGTGCAGCAGCCAGGAGGGCAGGGTGGAGCCAGTGGTGGACAGAGAGAATTCGTTGAAGTTTTATCAAAGGCAGCAATTGCTGTTGGTGTAGCGGCAATTTTTGCCGAAGTTCATCAAGATCCAGATAATGCACCTTCTGATGGACCTTGCATGTTAGAATTACATAATTTGGAAAGAATCTTGGAGAGGTTAAAGCGTTTTGATGAGATTGCTAAAAGTTAATAATTTATTGGTTTTTACGGTAATATTGGATTTTGATATTAATTTTTAAAGCAACCAATCTCGTTAATAAAGGGAATAGTGATGTTTTTCTTTTTTTCAAAGCAGTAAAATTCTAATAATTTGCTTATTTTTACTATCTCATCGTAGTTTCTATCAATATTTTTGGCAATATAATCAATTACCTTATTTTCAACATTTAATTGACGCATTGCAAATTGTTTAATTAATAACATTTTAATTAAATCAATATCTGGATCTTTAATTTCAATAGTAAAAATATTTTTAAATCTAGATTCTATATCAGCAAAGCCATATCTAATTTGATTTAGATTTATGTTGGAGGTGAGCATTAAATAGCAATTTCTCTCATTAATTATGTTAAATATATGAAATAAAGCTATTTGATTTTTAACATTTTCAATATTTCTGATAATATAAAATTGGTTTTTTTTAATATGTCCGGCAATTTCAGGATCCTGTAATTGATCAGGTTCAAGAAAATCAGCCTGCATTTTTCTTTGCCAAATATGAGCTAAATGATTTTTTCCAGAATTTTTTTTGCCATAAATTGCAAAAATATTTGGTATATTGCTAATTTTAACATCATAATTATTGATAAAATCAAAAGCGGTTTTATTTTCTTTGCAGCAGACAAAATCATCGTCAAGATAGCGATCTATAAATGGAAAATTAAAGCTAGTTTGGCTCAATTGATTATTCTATTACTTTTGGTACGGCGAAGTAGTTATATTGTGCATCAGGGGCGTTTTGCAGAACTTCCTCAGTGCTATTGCTGACTTTAACCTCATCTTCAAATAATTTTAGGTTAATATTATGCACATTACCCATTATTTCAACATTATCTGTATCTACCTCTTGTAAAAGATCAACAAAATTTGTAATCTTACCAAGTTGATCGCATAATATATCTTTTTCAGCCTCTGAAACTTTTATATTGGCTAATCTAGCTACTTTTTCAATTGTTTTCTTATCAATATTTGACATTCTTAATATTTTATTTATCATTTAGCAAAATACCAGCTTTAGAAGTTAAAATGGTATAATATACTTATTTAATAAAAATACAATATTTATTTAAAAGAGAGATTTGATTTATAAAAATTTAGAAGAATTAAGTGATAATTTACCACCAGAAGGGCGCTTAATGGCTATTGATGTTGGTACCAAAAGAATCGGTATTGCAATTTGCGATAAATCTCGTCATATTGCTAGTCCAAAAGCCACTATATTAAGAAAGGGCAATTTACATGATTTTGCTAAAATTTCTAAATTAATTCAAGAAAATGATATTGTTGGAATTATTATTGGCTTACCTATAAATATGGATGAATCGGAAAATTTTATGAGTCAATTTTCACGTAGATTTGCCAAAGAGTTTGATAAATTTCTAATTAATGCCAAAATATGTCTTTATGATGAAAGGTTAAGTTCCTTCATGGCGAAAGATGATCTTTTAAATGCCATAAAAGGCAAAAAAAATAAAAAGAAAACAATAATTGATCAGATGGCGGCAAGTGTTATATTGCAGGCAGTTCTGCATGAATTAAAACTTTAGTTCTGAGGGTTTTTTTAAACAAGGATTAGGGTCCATTTCTACCTTGTGTTTTCTATTTTTTGTTCTGATTGAACTTGTTCTGCATGTGGATCTTCTGGAGATTTTGATGGTATTTTTTTGATTGCACCAATAAAATTCGCAGTAGTTTCATTTGGTTTAGATGAAGATTCTGTTGTCGATGATGTATGTTCTTCGCCTGTTTTTTTCACCGTTTGTGTTCCTAATATTTCTACAATTTCGTTTCCTATATTGTTTAATTCAGCCCCAGTCTCAGCATCATGATTGTTAATTTTGGCACGAGCACATTTGAGCATTTTATTTTTTATTTCATTAATTTTATCATGCTCCTCTTTATTAATCTTTAATATATTTTCATCAAATTTTTCTTTTGCATCCGCTCCTTTTTGTGCAAGATCTTTTAGCATATTGTCACTTGGAAGAATGCTAGCAGCTATTAATGCCGCCTGTGCATATTCTTCATTACCTGGATTGAGTCTTGCGTTTTTATGTAAATCTAGCAATGCTGCATATAGCATTTTTTTTATATTGTCATCCATATGATTATCGGATAAAGATGATGTAGCTTCTAATTGCTTGGCAAATTCTTTTGAAAATTCACTCGCTCTTCTGTAAGGGACGTCTGTACCACTTTGTTCAGCCAATTCTCTATAGCAGTAATCTCCAGATGATGGTGTGAACCAGGTTTTTGGATTATCCATGCTAAAAGCTTTATTGTGTAGATTGTCCATAGTGAGGCCACCAGAAGTACCAGAAGGATCTACTAAGGTTTTGTTTGCAAACTCACCTGGGCTCCAGTTGGAACCGGCCTTAGCACCATGGAACATGCCCATTGGAACTGCTGCTACGGTTTCAGCACAAGTAGCACCAAGACGCAAAAGAAATGCAGGTATTGCCTTGCCAAGGCCGAAAAGCCCATTAGAATCTTCCTCTTCAATACCCCTACTTATATATTCTGGAAATAGTTTACATGCTGAAAACACTCCTCCAACAGCAGTAGCGATTGGCTCAGTAATAGCTCCAGCTGCCGCTCCCACAACCGCAACTGGAGCGCGAGAAACAACATCTACGATGAGACCGTTAGCAGCCAATCCAACTGCTTTTACACCTTCATTCTTATCCCATTCTTGTTTAGCAAAAGAATTAACTTTATAGGATTTTTCAGGTTTGATTGGATATTTATTTTGAAGCTGTGCATTAATAATATCTGCCTGCATCTTTTTAATATCATTACTATGTCTATTATATAGTACTTGATCACTTAGCTCATTGGCTAAATATGCTCCATCTAATTTTTTAACATTTGCTATGTCATCAATGACAATATTTCGCATTGTTTTGTCTATATTGGACTTTTGATAATCTTTTAAATTTTGTATTTCATTTCTTGTTAATAATCTGCTTTCAGGTTTTCCGCCAGAAAAAACTAACTTAATATCATATTTTATTTCATCACCTTCCCATCCTATTTCTAAGCTTAAATGACCTATTTTTTTTGTTTTTGGATCATAATGTCTTTCCCACATTAAGGATTTTCCTCCCACGCCATGCTTTCCAACTCCTACTTCAATTGTTCCTTTACGATCAGCAAAAGTCAGGATTGTTTTTTTGCCTTGTTCTGGAGTGCTGATTCTATTATATGTTTGTATGTCAAGCGCATCAACCCTTGTTATTTTTGAAGCCTCTCTTTCTACTTTAGCTTGAATAATTTCTGTTACTTCTTTTTCTAAATCTGTATCTGCTATTCCTGGTTTTAGGGATCTAACTTCTTTTTTTTCCACTTCTCTATTAAACTTATTCTCGTTAATAAGTTTTTCTTCTTTTTCTATTCTAACACATGCCAATATTATATCTTCAAGTGTATGTTCTGATAAATCTTCAACAGGAAGATCTTTGGTATTATATCCAGTTCTAATATAAGCCTTCTCAAATATATCTTCATTATCTAGTTTAAATTTATTATACTTCTTATTCAATCTATCTCTTTCTGCTGCATTTTTTGCTTCAGTTTTTTTAGAATAACCCCTATTATATCCTTTTTCTGTTGGAATTTTATAGTAACTATTATCGTGGAGTGCAATAGTTGCAGGGTCTAAAACATCCCATCTTCTTTTTGATGTATCTGTGACACTAATTTTGCTAGTATGTTTGCCTACCTCATTATTAACGCTATTTGATAGGTTATGCATAGGATCTTTCCACTTAGCAATCTTTATGAAGATTTCATCTAAAACTAAGAAATCATCCGCTGGATATTTATCTTTTATTTGTTTTTTAATTTCCTCTTTATTTAGCTCAAACAATAGCTGCCGATAATTATCTGCTAGAGTATTGCTTTGATTTGAATTTTTTACTACAAGACCATTAAGTCGCGTGAAGAAGTAATGAAGATTTCCTACTGAGATATTAGTTGGAAAATTAGTTATTTCATGAATTATACCATCTATTCTTTTTTTTCTTTGCTGTTCGATTTCTTGATTTTTTTTCCGTACTTCTTCTGAATCTTCGCTTGAGAACTCTTCCCCTTCTTGCAATTTTCGAAATATCTCTTGTGCTTTTTTATCTAGTTCTTGTTGTTTTGTTGTTCGTGCCTCTGTTTCAAATTCTAGTTTATGCTCTAGATTAATGGTTCCATGTGTAAAAATTGGCTCTGGTGGACTCATAAATTATTGAAAATTATTTAATAATATCAAATCTCAGCTCTAATGAATAATATAATCAAAACATAAAGTTAAATTATTTTTATTTCAACTATTTTAAAAGAGGCGGATTAATGTCGTATTTATTTTTAACTATTTTAAAGATAAATTTTGACGTTAAGTAATATTATAACATTAATTGAATTATGTGTCA
Source organism: uncultured Rickettsiales bacterium (assembly GCA_905478245.1). Lineage (GTDB taxonomy): Bacteria > Pseudomonadota > Alphaproteobacteria > Rickettsiales > UBA1997 > CAJQHT01. Next base: position 32,145 of record CAJQHT010000012.1, read on the forward strand.
AGAGGCTAATTTATACTAAAAATAATCTATAATTTAAGAATTAGATTTGGCATTATTATTACTTAAAATAAATAATATGATAATGACAAGTAAGTACATTATTAATTGTATTAATGATGGTTGTTCTACATATCCAATTAACATATGCAGGGCTTCGCCAATGAACTGACCTCTTGGAATGATGTTCGAGCTATCCCATAATTGCCCGGTGATAATTATTGGCAATATTTTTGCTTTTGCTAAATATCCCATAGCACTAGACATTAAGCCAGCACTTAAGAATATTAAAATAATTGTTGTGACCTTGAAAAAATATTTTCCTAAGGTTTTTAGTAGACCAAAATATAAAGCAAAACCTGCTATAGCTCCACATAGTAATCCAACAAGACCGCCAGCTATTAATTCGTAAATACTAGTTCCGGCAATATAATAGCTATAGCTAAATAAAACTATTTCAGATCCTTCTCTTAAAACAGATAATGCTACAATAATAGCAATGCTATAAAGAGGTTTTTCTCCTTCTAAAACGGATTGACCCAGATCTTTCAAATCTTTTGATATTGTTTTGGCGTGAGTTTTCATCCAAATTACTGTATAGCCAATCATTAATGATGCAATTATTAAAATAATACCATTAATAATCTCATGGCCAATTCCATCAAAAGCATTGGCAATATTATCAGCAATGGTAGCAATAAGAATAGAGCCTATAACGCCAGCTATTAAGCCAATATTAATATAATGAGTTCTATTTTTTAATTCTTTTGTTGCTGCAGCAATTATTGAAATAATTATAGAAATTTCTAATATTTCACGAAAAATTATTATTGATATTTGAGACATTTTGATTTTAAAGTTTTATTTATTATTAATTATTTTAGTTTGAAATTTAAATATTTTTAGCAGCTTTATATATTGATTAATAAATCATATCAATTATTCTACTTTAAATAATTTTTTAAAAAACTATAATATTATAATATATATTTACAAGTATAACCTTATTAATTTTTTAAGTGCTTCTATCAAAATATTTCCTACCAACATTAAAAGAAAACCCAATTGATGCCAAAATTGCTTCTCATCAGTTGATGATAAGATCTGGCATGATTAGTCAAACAGCTTCGGGCATTTATTCCTGGCTTCCTATTGGTCTTAGAGTTTTAAATAAGATAAAAAATATTATTAATGAAGAAATTGACAAAATTGGTGCTCAAGAAATTCTAATGCCAACAATTCAGCCTAAAGAATTATGGCTTGAATCTGGTCGCTATGATGATTATGGCAAAGAAATGTTGCGCATTAAAGATCGTCATGATCGTGACATTTTATATGGCCCAACCCATGAAGAAATTGTTACGGATATTTTTCGTAAACATATCATTTCCTATAAAGACTTACCAAAAAATCTTTATCAGATTCAATGGAAATTTCGCGATGAAATAAGGCCTCGTTTTGGTGTAATGCGTGGCCGAGAATTTCTTATGAAAGATGGCTATTCTTTCGATATTAATTTTGATAAAGCTAAAGAATCTTATAATTTAATTTATGAAACCTATCTAAAAATTTTTAAAAGAATGGGTCTAAATGCTATTGCAATGAAGGCTGATACCGGTGCAATAGGAGGTGATTTAAGTCATGAATTTCAGATTCTGGCAGATACAGGAGAAAGTGCAGTTTATTATGATAAAAAATTTGATGATTTAATTAAAAAAGATACATTGGATATAAAAACTATGCAATCTCTTTATGCTGCTACACAGGAAATGCATGATGAAGATAATTGTCCGTTAAATAAAGAACAATTATCTTGTAAACGAGGCATAGAAGTTGGTCATATTTTCTATTTTGCTGATAAATATACCAAAGCAATGAATACAAAAGTTACCGGTTCTGATGGTAAAGATTTCTATCCACATATGGGTTCATATGGTATTGGTGTTTCCAGGTTGGTTGCAGCAATCATTGAGGCAAATCACGATGAGAATGGTATTATTTGGCCAGAAATTGTCGCGCCCTTTCAATATGTCATCATTAATGCACGCAGTGGCGATGAAAATAGTGATAAAGAATGCAGCAAAATATATAAAATGCTTCAGGATAAAAAAATAGAAGTTTTATATGATGATCGTAATGTTAATTTAGGTCAAAAATTTGCAGTTGCTGACTTAATTGGAATACCAAATCAAATAATTATTGGTCCAAAATCAATCAAAGAAGGAATCTTGGAATTGAAAAATAGAAAAAGTGGTAAAAAAACCAATATTAAATTAGAGGATTTTGGTAATACCAACTATTTTTAGAAGTTAAAATGGTATAATATAGCGCTTTAAAGAATTTAGTAGTTTATAAATCGCGTACTTTAGTGTCAGGTTGTTTTGAGTCAGGTGTTACGTTTGGTTTAATTGGTTGTTCTGATACTTTTGGTTTAGATAATTCTACTACCGCCTCTTCTGCTAATGTTTTTGCTAATGTTTTTAAAGAAGCTGAATATTTATCTTTTTTATCACCATCCGTTACGCCTATTGAGACTTCCTCTACCTCGGATTTTACTCTAGCCCCAAAGTCTTCTAACTTTTCAGCCTGTTCTGCTTCAACCCCAAATTCTCCTAACTCTGCAGGTTTATCGGTTGCTTTAAAGACCTCTAACTCCGCAGGTTTATCGGTTGCTTTAAAGCCCTCTAACTCTGCAGCCTCTTCTTTTTCTTGCTCCTGTGAAGGGCTTACTGTATTTTCAGCCATTTTATCAAAATTCTGTATCAAGTCCTTTTTATGAGTCTCGTAATTTTCATTTATTTCATTTATTTTTTCTGCAATAATAGAATCTTGGCATATTTCCTTCTTTTTTGAAAGTGACATATTTTCTATTTCATTAGGTGCTTTACCTATACTTTCTAATTGTTTAATATAGGCATGTTCTATTTTTAATAAATTGTCAAACTTGTCCCCTCCTTTATAAATTTCCTCAAGATTGGCAGCATTTTCTGTTTCGAATTTTCTTACGTTATCTTGAAAATCCTGATTTTGAATTGTACCAGCAAGTAATTGAATAAAGTTTTTTCCAATTTCTCCTGGATTGCTTTGGAGTTCTTTTAATCCTTCTGCTAGGCGATCACTATATGTTTTGTCATCTTCTCCATTTCTTGGCAATATTGCCTCTAATTCATCAGTTGAAAATAATTTTTGTATTTCCTTCAATATATGCTCATTATAACCCGGTGCCTTAGAATCTCCTGCCTCATTTATAATTCCTGAAATTTTCTCTTTTGCATCTTGTTCACATTCTTTATTTGGCTTTTTTTTGCAGAAATATTCTTGAATTTTATTTTTTTTTGTAGTCGGATCTGTTGTTTTTCCTAACTCTGTTCTTAGTGTTTGTGCTTTTTTTGAAAGAGCAGGTAGTAATAATTCTTGAATAGCTTTTTCTTCAAACTCTCTAACGGCATTTTTTTTAGCATATTTTTCAACAGCATTTTTCATTATGTAATCATGCTTTTTTTTATAATTCTCAGTTAATATTTCTACATTAGATTTTGATATTTTTTCTATTTCTGCTTTTTGGTCATTATCTTTAATATAATCAGCTGCGGCAATAATGCCAAGTATTGCTGTTAAAGGAAGTGTAATTAGAAGAAGTGGCGGAAAAGCTAGAGATCCTACCATGAATGCAGTTGCAAGAGCGGGTCCACCAATTAATCTCTGGCGGATATGTTTTTCTGTTACCTCTTCTATTTTTTCTAATTTTTCCTGAAGGTCTTTTATAATTTTTTCATGTAGCTCTTTTGCAAATTCTTTCTGTAGATTTTCAAGGCTTTGACGTAGATCCGTGTAGTCAGATCCATATTTCTTTTCTAATTTTTCAATCGATAGGTGATCTTCGGGATTTTTGCCTTTATTCTCATGATGATAAAGTGGATCAATTGTATATTGAGTGGATAAAAAAGGAGATTCTTTTATTAATTCTTTAAATACATCATTTGCTAGCTTTTCCGTTCTGGAATGCGCTCTTTCTTCTGCTGCATTTGTTCTTATTATAAAATTAAATGCTGCTCCCGTACCTTTTTGGACTATAGAATTGATTGCTGCTCCTGCACCTTTTCTTACCAGTAAATCATCCACCTTAGCTTGTTTATCAATGGAAGAGTTTTCTTCTGCTTCTATAAAACCTTCTAATTTTTTTGGGGTTTCTGGGTCCCTTTCTTTTTCAATTGCCCACTTCAATGCTGCCTTAGAAATGTCTGAGAAGGTACTATTCTTAACCTTCTTTTCCAGCTTGTCGAGCCATTCTTTATATTTTTCTTTATTATGTATATCTATTTCTGATCTTTTTTCAAGTAAAGCCTCGAGATCTGCTTTATATAGGTTTTTTTTATATAATGTATCTCTTAAATTCAAATCTTGCTGTTTTATAAGTATTGGATCAAGAAGCTCTTTATTTGCCTGTGCTTGCAATGCATCAGGTCCATATTTATTAAGATTTGGGGTTTCTTGCTGAACAATTGCTAATAATCTTTGCAAATCTCCTGATAATACTTGTTTTCTAGCTGATCTTGCTATTTCTTGTGCTTTTATTCTAGATTGTTTTTCTTCTTCTGTTTCTGCTGCCGCTGCAGGGGTTATTCTTGCTGCCGTAGCAGCTGGTGGCTTAGTAGGAGCTCTTCTTGCTGCTGCCGGTGGCGTGAGTGGATCTGATTTAGTAATTGGTTGCAGTTCAACTTCCCCTCCTTTTGTTGGCCCAGGAGGCGTTTTTGTTGTATGAGGTTTTTTAACATCTTCTTCTCCCTTTTTTTTCGGTGTATTTCGCTTTGCTGCTTTGCCATTCTTCTGCTCTGGCTCTTGATTGAGCGAAGATTTTTTTGCTGTTGTGTGTTTGTTTTCTTTTAAATTTTCTATTTGATCCAGCGTTAATTCTTTAGGAGTTGTTACGATTCCAAATACACCCTCTACTTGTTCCCCCATATGACCAGCTTGTCCACCTCCATCTATTATTTCTCCTATGTCACTTTGATGATTATAATTTGTGACATTGGCTCCAAAAACATGTATTAAATCTTTACTGGGAGGTCCATTGAATCCTGCTTTGTTTGTATATTTTGTTGTTGTTCCTACATCTTTTCCAACCCACCCCACATGAACCCTATCTGGATATTTTTGTATTAATTTTATTACCTCTTGATCTGTAATTACAATAGTCTCTTTCCATAGCTTATCATTTTCAAATTGACCCTTAGCCAATCCAGTTCCCAGTCTATGACCATGTGCAGAATAATTAAGTGTTGCATTTTTGTTATGTAGAGAAATATCCCCTGCTTTTTTATTTTTTTCACCTGGTATAATAACGTTTGCATTCGGATTATTATGTAACTCAGCATCTAATTCTTTAAATTTTTTCTTAATATGAGCTTGAATTGCATCTACTTGTTCCCTGGTTGCCATATCTATTATTTATTGTTACCTATCATATTTTTTGGTACCACCCATTCTTCAAATTGCTCTTCTGTTAGAAGTTTTAATTCTAAGGCAGCTTCTTTAAGGGTTGTACCGTCTTTATGAGCTTTTTTAGCAATTTTTGCAGCATTATCATAGCCAATATGGGGGTTTAATGCTGTTACTAACATTAATGATTGATCTAATAATTCTTTTATTCTGTCATTATTTGCTTTAATGCCTATTAAACAATTATCGATAAAGCTATTAATGCCATCCGATAATAAATTAATAGAATTAATTACATTGTGAATTATCATTGGTCTAAATACATTTAATTCAAAATGACCGTTAGATCCGCCAATTGTTGCCGCAACATGATTGCCCATAACTTGACAAGCAATCATCGTTAAGGCCTCACACTGTGTTGGATTAACTTTACCTGGCATAATTGATGACCCTGGTTCATTTTCTGGTAGAGATATTTCTCCAAGTCCTGACCGGGGGCCAGAACCTAAGAATCTAATATCATTGGCTATTTTCATAATTGAAGTAGCAATAGTATTTAAAGTTCCAGAAAATTCTACTAAAGCATCGCAAGATGCTAAAGATTCAAATTTATTATGATTTGAGATAAAATTAGTAATTCTATTTTTGAATTGATCTTGGGCATTGCCCCAATCATCATAAGATTCTATTTTGCTAGTTATTTTAGCAATTTCTTGCTTAATTTCTGTTTCATGTGAAACATTTTGTGCAAAATTAACAGCAAAATCCTTGTGAGCATTAAGCCCGGTTCCAACGGCTGTTCCGCCTTGCGCTAAAAATAATAAACCATCAACAGAATCATTAATTCTTAAAATATTATTAAAAATTTGATATTTATAAGCAGAGAATTCTTGACCAAGAGTAACAGGAGTAGCATCTTGAGTGTGAGTTCTGCCAATTTTAACTATATCTTTAAATTCTTCCTCTTTTTGTTTTAAATTATCGTAAAGTTTAAATAATGTTGGTAATAATTTCCGATAGGTTGCAAGGGCAGCGCTAATATGCATAGCTGTTGGAAATACATCATTTGATGATTGTCCTAAATTGCAATGATCATTGGGATGAATTGGTTCTTTTCCACCTTTTTTACCATTAATTGTTTCATTAGCAAGAGAGGCAATAACCTCGTTAGAATTCATATTGCTTTGAGTTCCAGATCCTGTCTGCCAAACAACTAATGGAAAATCTCTTTCATAAAATTCATCAAAATTAGCCAGAATTTTATCGCAAGATTGGATAATTAAATCAGCAATTTTAGGGGTTAATTTTTTAAAAGCTTTATCTTCAGGATATTTTTCTAAAAGATCTTTATTAGTGATAGCGGCAGCTTTTTTTAGATAAATTAAAGCCTGAATGACTTCTTTTGGCATTTTATGACCAGCATTATTGCTACAAATAGGGAAGTTCATTTTAGAACGACCAGTTTGTGCTGCGTAATAATTATCAACAGGAACTTTAATTTCACCAAAAGAGTCAGTTTCTATTCTATATTCTATATTTGTATTATTTTTCATGTTATTTTTAATTTAAATAATAATTAAATCTTTTTTTAACCTCATCTTTGCCTAAAATATGAATTATTTCAAATATTCCACCAGCAGATGAGTTTGAGAAAGTTAAGATCAGTCTTAGTAATGGTCCGAACTCTTTCATTTTTAAATTATTTTTTTTGCCATAATCTAATATAGCAGTTTTTATTAAATCCGGCTTCCAACTGTCGATTATATCAATTATTTCATACAAATCAAGTAGTAATTCTTTTTTAGTTGAAATTTTGTCTAAATCTGACTTTTCTAGGGTCTTTTGATAATTATCTTCATAAATTTCCGTAAATTCTTTTAATTCAATTAAATTGACTGCTCTTTCTTTAATAAAATCAATAGCTTTTATTAATCTTTCTTGATTATTTACCGAATTTAAATTAATTAAATTTAGTAATTCTTTATTGTCACTTGATTTTATGTAATGCTTATTAAGATTATTTAATTTATCAAAGTCAAAACGAGAAGGGGAGCGGCCAACTTTCTCAATATTAAACCAATTTATAGCTTCTTGATCTGAAATTATTTCAGCATCCTGATGTGACCATCCTAGTCTTAATAGGTAATTACGCATAGCACAGCTTAAATATCCCATTTTTGCATATTCCATAACATTAGTTGCGCCGTGTCTTTTGGACATTTTAGCGCCATCAGAGCCATGAATCAAGGGTATATGAGCGCATTGTGGCATTTGCCAATTTAAAGCATCATAAATTATTTTTTGACGAAAGCTGTTATTCATGTGATCATCACCGCGTATGATGTGGCTAATATTCATGTCGTAATCATCAACAATAACTGCTAAATTGTAGGTTGGGGTGCCATCACTGCGTAAAATTACCATATCGTCAAGCTCACTATTTGCAACCTCAATTTTCCCTTGTACTAAATCATTAATTATTGTTGAGCCAGATTTGGGAGATTTAATTCTAATTACTGGTTTTACTTCGCTATTTTCTGGTGGTTTTTGATCGCGCCACGGGCTTTGAAAACGAAAAACTTGCTTTTTTGCCTCATATTCTTGTCTTTTTTGAGCTAATTCCTCAGTTGAAGTATAGCAATAATAAGCTTTATTTTCTTTTAGGAGTTTTAAAGCAATTTCTTGATGTCTTTTTTCATTTTGTGATTGATAAAATGGTTCATCATCATATTTTAATCCTAGCCAGTCTAAACCTTGTAAAATTGCTTCTTTTGCTTCATTGGTTGATCTTTTTTTATCGGTATCTTCTATTCTTAGTAAAAATTTACCATTATTATTTTTAGCAAATAAATAGTTAAACAATGCCGTTCTAGCGCTTCCTATGTGAAGCAGTCCGGTAGGCGATGGAGCGAATCTGGTTATTATTGTCATATTTGACTGTTTAATTTTCTTTATAAAGATTGTATTAATTCTTGACTTAATTAATAATATTAGGCATTATTAAATAATAAATCAAAGAAAATATTAAATTCTTTATAACTACTTAAAAAATTAAAATTCTGATTTTAAAGTGTCAAAAACTACCGATATAGCAAAAAAACTCCTAGAGCAGAAAATTATATCTGAAGATCAACTTAGAATTGCTTTAAAGGAGCAGAAAAAATCAAAAGGTCACAAAACTATCGGTGCCATTTTGGTTGAAATGGGCTTTATAAGCAATGGTGCCTTGGGTGAAATTCTTAGCGAATCAACCGGAACTAAAGAATTTAACATCAAATCTTCCATAATAGATGCAAAACTTGTTAAAAGAATACCAAAAGACTTCTGTATTAGAAATAAATTAGTTGCTCTTTCTCATGATAAAAGGGCTATAACAATTGGTATGGCTGATATTTTTGACATAGTTAGTCTTGATAATATAAAAGAGTTTTTTCCGCCAAATTGTACTTTTATCCCTGTTTATGTAGCAGAATCTGATATACTTCACGCTCTTGATCAATATTATGAGTATGATATGTCAATTGAGGGTGTTGCCCAGGAATTAGAAAATCAAGATAATAGCACCGCAGATGAAGAAGATTTGCAGGGTGATTACAAAAATCCAGTCGTTAGATTCGTTGATGCAGTTTTAAAGGATGCTGTACATCAGGGCGCTTCTGATCTCCATTTTGAGCCAGAAAAACTATTTTTACGTATTAGATATCGTGTTGACGGTAAATTATTTCAAACAAGATCCATTCACAAAGATTACTGGTCATCAATATCAGTTCGGATTAAAATTATGGCAGGTATGAATATTGCTGAAACCAGAAAAACTCAGGATGGCAGAATTCATACAGAAATCTTGGGGCGTCCAATTGATTTTCGTGTATCATCTCAACCAACTATTAATGGTGAAAATATTGTGTTACGTATTTTGGATGAAAAGCATGCCATTGTAAGTCTTGATAATTTAGGTTTTTCTAGTCACGCAATAAATGTTATCAAAAAATCAACCAAAAGGCCAGAAGGTGTGATAATTCTTACCGGTCCTACTGGAAGTGGTAAAACTACAACTTTATATTCTATTTTGAGTTATATTAACTCTATGGATAAAAATATTATGACTCTAGAGGATCCTGTTGAATATCACTTACCCCTTATTCGTCAATCTAATATTAAAACTGAATCTGGCATGACATTTGCTGCTGGTATTAGATCTATTTTAAGGCAAGATCCTGATGTCATATTAGTTGGTGAGATGAGGGATAAAGAAACGGCGGTTACAGCAGTGCAAGCTGCAATGACAGGTCATCAGGTTTATAGCAGTTTGCATACAAATGATGCAATTGGCGCTTTACCTAGACTATTAGAGATGGGAGTTCCTCCATATTTGATTGTTGGAAATTTAATTGCAATTGTGGCGCAAAGATTATGTCGTATTTTATGTAGTTGTAAGGTTAAAAAACCTATAACTGATTTTGAAAAGAAAATTTTAGGAGAGAAATATAAAAATATTACAGAATTATTTGGTCCAAAAGGCTGTAAAAAATGTCATGATATAGGATATAAGGGTAGAATGGTTATTAGTGAAATTCTCGTTCTTGACCCTGATATTGATGAGCTGATTGCCAATTCTGCAACTAGAAAAGAAATAATATCTCAAGCAAGAAGTACAGGATTTATCACTTTAGTTGAAGATGGTATTGAAAAGGTTACATTAGGCCATATTGATGTAGCAGAATTGATGCGGGTAGTTGATTTAACTCAACGTTTTTAATGATAACATGGAATCACCCTATAAAGAAATTACTCAAAATATAGAAATAACTGTTACGCCAGAATTTTTAAGCAATATTACCGATTTTGAAAATAATAATTTCTTTTGGCGTTATTTTGTTAATATTAAAAATAATAAAAAAAGTAAGATTCAAATAATTAGTAGATATTGGAAAATTATTAACGAGGATGGTTCTTTTGAAGAGGTGTCAGGTGAGGGGGTAGTTGGAGAAACACCTATCATTATGCCAAAATTAGATTTCAACTATAGTAGTCACGTACAGCTTCATGGTTCTTCAGGAATTATGATGGGTCATTATCTTGTTAAAGTTGCAAAAGACAAAATTATAGAAGTCACTATACCTAAATTTTCCCTAGATATTCCCAATTTAGAAAATAAAATAAATTAGATTAAAAGATCATATGAGAATTCTTGCTCTTGATACCTCAAATAATAATAATGAAGTTGCTATAATTGAATTTAATTCTTTTGACAGTGAGTATAAAATAATTTCATATAATAAAATTACCGATTTATCAACTCAGGCCGAGACATTGATATTATCAATTGAGAAATGTCTTAAGGATGCCGATATATGGTACCAAGACCTTGATTTTATTACTTCAGCCAAAGGTCCTGGAAATTTTACTGGAATCAGAATTGGTTTTACTGTTGCTAAAATCATACATTCCTCCATCAATCAACCATTAATTACCTTGAATAATTTAGAAATAATTGCCCATAATTATATTGAAGATTATCAGGGTAAATTATTGGTGGTTTTAGATGCAAAATTAAATGAATTTTTTATTCAAGAATTTTTACTCAAAGACAAAGAATTAATTTTAATTAATAAAGAGCCCTTATTAATTAATGATCAAGAGATCAATAATTATTTACCAGAAGCCGATTGTTTAATTGTTGGAAGCGGTAAGGAAATTGCTGCTAATCTGATAGAAAATAAAAGTAAAATAACAATTTCTAATAATAAAGATCAAATTGATATGTTAAATTTAGCTAAATTAGCAATGAAATATCAACAACATTATCCAGAAAAGATAAAAAATGAGATTTTATATGTTAGACAGCCAAATATTAGTAAATCTAAGCAAAAAAAACGAAGTTAGAGCAAAATATTCTTATTCAAAAAATATTTTATTATATCATTCATTAAAGTTGGGACTTGGTATTATACCAAATCCCATCTTGAATACTGCGAAACATAATTCCTTTTTCTTGTAGCTCATTAATTAGCTCAATAAGATGACGAAGAGACCTTCCTAGCCTATCCAATTTCCAAACAACAAGAGTTCCCTTTCTGAGCTGTTCCAATGCTTTAGTTAAACCTGGACGATCTGATTTTGATCCACTAATTCTATCTTCAAACAATTTTCCGCAATCTGCTTTTTTTAAAGCATCAAGTTGTAAATCTAGATTTTGATCAATTATTGAAACACGAGCGTAACCAATTATACCATTTCCATAAATTAACTTCTTTCTTAACCACAGATACTGATCACTTTCTCGCGACTTAAATTCTTAATAAAGTTACAAACATCATCCTCTATATCTTTTAAACTATCAAAAACCTTGTT
>CAJQHT010000013.1 GCA_905478245.1 uncultured Rickettsiales bacterium
TTGTTTCTTTAACTCTTCTTGTTTTGCTAATTCTGCTTGTTTTTGATATTGTTTTACTTCTTGTTGTTTTGTTTTTTCTTCTTTTAAATATTCTTCTCTAATATTTATAGCATTATCAATTAATGCTATTATTTCTTTTTTAACTGTTTCTTTATCTGATTTATAATAATATTCACAAGCCCACTCTCTTGCTGTTTTATTATTCTCTCCTTTAATGTTAATATCTATTCCTAATTCTATTAATTTTTTTATTGTTGATATGTGGCCACTATAAGCAGCACGAAGAAGAGCGTTATTGCTAATATTATTTGTAAAATCTAATGAAAGACCTTTACTTAAGAGATGATCTATGGTGTTGTTTTGGCCATGGTAAGCAGCACGAAGAAGAGCGTTATCACCATAATTATTTGTAAAATCTAATGAAAGACCTTTGCTTAAGAGATGATCTATGGTGTTGTTTTGGCCGTTTAAAGCAGCACGAAGAAGAGCGTTACTGCCATAATTATTTGTAAAATCTAATGAAAGACCTTTACTTAAGAGATGATCTATGGTGTTGTTTTGGCCACCGTAAGCAGCATTAAGAAGAGCATTATTGCCATAATTATTTGTAAAATCTAATGAAAGACCTTTACTTAAGAGATGATCTATGGTGTTGTTTTGGCCATGGTAAGCAGCAAGAAGAAGAGCGTTATTGCCATTAGTGTCTAATTTTTCTTTTAGGATATTAGCAGAATATTGAGCGATTAATTCTTCTATTTTGTTTATGCTTCCTGTGTAGCATGCTGTTTTTAATTGATCTTTGACTTCTTGTGTTATTGTTTGTTTTTGATCTTGTTTTACTTCTGGCTGTTTTGTTTGTGGTTCTTGTTGTTGCTTTTGTTCATTTACTGGCAATTGTGTTAATAGATTTTCTTCTTGTAATGAGTTATTATTAAGAAGTTGTTGTCTTATTGTTTTGCCTAAGTGATCTGATTGTTCTTTTGATAGATTTATAACTGCTTTGTTATTTTTTAGGATTGTTGACGTTGTATTTCCTGCTCGTGGTTCAATTTTTAATTGATCCTTAGCTAAGGCATTAGCTAAGAATATTACAAATGGTCCACAATGATTATTAGTAAAAGTAGTTAATGCTGATTGTGGATCTTGCTCTAATGTTTGAATCTGATTATTAGTTGTTGCTGTTGAGTTTATTATATCTTCTTTATTTTTAAATAAAGAATTCATAATGATTGTTGGAACTCCATTAGTTAGTGGTATTTGTTGTTGTTTTTCTTGTGATAATCCTTGCGGTGTTGCTGTTGGATCAATATAAACTATATCTATTTTACTATTATCTGCTTCTGTCTTTTTTACATAAAGCAATGTAAAGTGATTATGTCCATTTTGTATGGGTATGAATAATTTTGTTGAAGCTGTGTTATTGATGAAGTCTTCTATTGTTTTTTGCCTATTTTGTGCTATTGGTGAGTCTGATTTACTATCTTGAGATCTTGCTAGTTCATTTAAAGCAATTGTTCTAGCTGTTATTATATTACTATTAGCTTGTGGTAATAGATCTTGCAGTGCAAGATCTATTGTTGGTCTTGAGATGAAGTCTACTTCATTAGTTATATCATTATATCTGATGATTTCATTTTGTAATATTCCAGCATTTATTGATATATCTGCAATATTTTTATCTAATATGTTTTGTTTTATTCTTTGTTTAAAGACTTCATTATTAAGTAATGTTGTTAGGCCATTAGCCGAAAGATCAATATCTGTTAGTGATAATGATCTTAGATGATTGATTGCATTTGTTAGAGGGGTTATGTCTTGATTACTATTGTCACTATTCTTAAAGAAAGGTTGTAATATTTTTGCTGTAGCTCCTAGCGCTGAATCTGATTCTGACTGCGGATTTGGTACTGGAGTTCTTGCTGGTGAAAGCGCTCCAGCATCTACTACTTGTCGCTGCAAATTTTCTATACTTATCTGCAATTCCTCAAAACCTATAAAAGGTGCAGCAGCTTCTTGTGCTGCATGTAACTCACTACTATAATAATCTATATCTGCTGTATTTAGATCTGCTGTATTTAGATCTGCTGTACTAATTTGACTTTTAACGCTATTATTTTTTTTAATAAGTTCTTCAAATTCTTTTTTAGCATTCTGATGAAATTTAATTTGATATTTGTTTTCCAGTAATTTAAAAATACTATATAGTGTAAATTCATTGTTCTGTTGACCCTTTTTCTCAATCAAGCTCCAGCCTTCTCCCAATAACTGCTCGAATGCACCATGCTGCGCTGCGTTAATTTGCAAAAAATCAGGCTTTTTTAAACACTCAAAGCTATTCAGAGATTGCTCTACTTCTTCTGTATGGTTATAAATTTTAATATGAGGATATTGAGTATTAGCATCACTACCGTAACCAAAGCCTATTGTAATTTCTTGTTTTCCTTTTCCTTCTGGCATAAATTAAACTTTTTTATTTTAATAACATAGCTTATAATAACATAAAACCATATTTCTGTCAAGCATTTATACCAAAATTCATCTTTAAAATTAAGTTAAAATAATAAATAATCTAACTTCATCTTTTTTGATAAAAATCTACAAAAAGCCCATGAAAATATTATGAAATATGAGCATACTGATGACTCTCTTTTATAATTTTTATTCAAAAAATATTTTGAATTAAGCTATTTAAAAATGGATTTTACTATTACCAATAATCCCTAATATCAAGATCCACCTTTAAAGGCACATCAAGCTTGAATGATTGTTCCATAGTGGTTTTTAAAAGATTTTCAACTTGTTTTAGTTCATTTTCTGGAGCCTCTAAGATTAATTCATCATGAATTTGCAATATTAGCTTAGTTTTTAGGTTGTTTTGAGTTAATTTTTTATCTAAATCAATCATTGCTTTTTTAATAATATCAGCAGCGCTGCCCTGAATTGGGGCATTTATTGCCAATCTTTGCGCTAGGCCTTTAATAATAGGATTTTTACTGTCAATTCCTGCAATAAAGCATTTTCTGCCAATTATTGTTTCAACATAGCCTTGATTTGCGGCTAAATCTTGATATTTATTCATAAATTCTTTAATACCTGGGTAGGCGATGAAATAATTTTTAATATAATTACTAGCATCTTTTCTAGAAATTTTTAATTGTCTTGCCAGTCCAAAGGCACTAATACCGTAGATAATTCCAAAATTAATTGCTTTTGCTTTGCGCCTCATATCAGAATCAATTTTATCTTCACTAATGCCAAAAATTTGCGAAGCGGTGATGTTATGAATATCTTTATCACCCTCAAAAGCATCTTTTAATGATTTAATGTCAGCTATATGAGCTAAAACTCTTAATTCTACCTGAGAATAGTCAGCTAGAATAAATTGATGATCTTTTTTGGCAATAAAAGCCTGTCTAATTTTCTTACCCTCATCGGTTCTAATGGGAATATTTTGCAGATTAGGATTATTAGAGCTAAGCCTGCCAGTGCTGGTGCTGATATTAGAAAAATTACTGTGAATTCGGTTAGTTTTTGGATTAATATTATTTTGTAAAGCATCACTATAAGTGCTTTTTAATTTACTAATATGGCGCCATTTGAGGGTTTTTTCAGCAATTTCATGGCCAGATATGGTTAAATCTTCTAAAATATCTGAATTAGTTGAATATGCACCAGTTTTTGATTTTTTACCAGCTGGTAAGCTTAATTTTTCAAATAAAATATGAGATAATTGCTTAGGAGAGCCAATATTGAATTCTTCACCAGCTAAATCATAAATCTGACTAGTTAATTTTTTTATTTTAAGATCAAATTCTGCTGATAATTCTTTTAATTTTAGCCGATCAATAGCAATTCCTGCCATTTCCATTTTAGCAATTATTGGAATTAGTGCAATTTCAAATTGTTGATAGACAAAATTTAGCTTATCATCAAAAATATTTTGTTTTAAAATATTATAAAGCTGAAAAATAGCATAATTTTTAAAGAAATAAAATTGATCTTTTTTATATTCTTCATTAAATAATTTTGGTATTTTATTTTTTTCTAAATCATCAAATGTAATTCCAAAATCATTTTCCTCAATATCTTCATCAAGATTAATATCAATTAAATTTCTAATATTAGATTTATTACTAGCAGAATTTAAAATATAGGACATTATTGAAATATCTGCTATATGCAATAGAATTATATTATTTTTTGCAAAAAATTTATAAATTTCCTTAATTTTATAACCAATTTTTAAAATAGCAGCATCGGTTAATATATCTTTACTTAAATCAATAAAATCTTGCAATAAAACACCCTCCTCTTCTGTATTTTTACTTACATCTTGAGTAAAAAGATCATTTGCTGGCTGATTTTTATCAATATTATCATTTTTAATAATTATTTTATAGCTTTCTTGATGTTTATTATTGCTAATTGGTGAAAAAATAATATTTTTTAGCGTATTTGCCCCCATATCATAATCAAAATCAATAATTATAGCGGTTAATTTTGATAAATTGTGAATTTTATTAGCTAAATCTTCTTTATTATTGATAATAATATTTTTAATATCACTAAAATTGGCAAGATTTTGATTTTGTTTGCTATTTTTGGCATTATTTTGATCATCAGCTGATAAATTAAGATCAAATTCTTTAATAATTCGCTGCTCCAGAGCTCTAAAACCTTGCTCCTTTAAAAATGCTACTAATTTTTTTGGATTGATTGGCTTAGTAGCAAATTGCTCCATATTTAAATCAATTGGCACAGAATCGCAAAGAGTTATTAATTCCTTTGATAAAATTGCGATTTCCTTATTATTTATTAGCGATTCTCTTCTTTTATTTTGTTTAATTTCATCTAAATTTTCTAGTAAATTCTCTAAAGTTTGATATTTTAAAATTAGCTCAGCAGCTATTTTAGGGCCAATACCCATAACGCCAGGAACATTATCTGAAGCATCGCCCATTAATGATAAAACATCTAAAACTTGATGAGGTAGCACCATAAATTTTTCTTCTACCTCTTTAGCGGTGATAATTTTATTTTTCATGGGATCAAACATGGAAATATCATCATTAATTAATTGCATTAAATCCTTATCAGATGATATTATCGTAACTTCAAAATCTTTCTTAACGGCATCTTTAGCAATGGTGGCAATTAAATCATCAGCTTCATAGCCCACTTTTTCCAAAACATGAATATCAAGAGATTCCGAAGCCTCTCTAATTAGGGGAAATTGTGGAATAAGATCCTCTGGACATGGTGGTCTATTTGCTTTATAATCAGGGTAAATTTCATTACGAAAAGTTTTACTACCAGAATCAAAAATCATACAAATATGACTAGCATTTAAATTGGCTAATAAACGAATTAACATATTGGTAAAGCCATAAACAGCACCAACTGGAGTACCATCATCTCTTGTTAAAGGAGGCATTGAATAATAGGCTCTAAATAAAAAACCATAACCATCAATTAGAGCTATTTTCTTTTTCATTATTAATTTTGATTAATATTAAATAATTCTTGCTAATTGTTAAATTTATCTTATTATAATAGTATATCTTTTTAAATAATAAAGTTTTTTATAAAATATAATTACCATGTACAAGCTATACCATCAAACAATATGCCCTTTCTCTAGAAAAATTAGAGTTTTAATGTCGGCTAAAAATATTGATTTTGAGCTAATTCCAGAAAATTTCTGGGAGAGAAGAAGGGAATTTATAGCTATGAATACTATGGGTCAAGTTCCTGTTATTTTTAATGTAAATAACGGCGATACCATTCCATGCAGCAGTGTAATATCTCAATATATTATTGAAAAACATACTCAGGATGAAATTGACTTTATCGGAGAAACCCCAGAAAAAAGAGCAGAGGCCAGAAGGATAGAATATTGGTTTGACCATAAATTCTTTAATGAAGTTAGTAAAAATCTTTTAAATGAAAGATATTTTAACAGATTTTTATTTAAAAATAAAAGTCCAGATTCTAAAGTAATTATGACCTGTAAACATAATTTAGAGATACATCTGAATTATATGGAATATTTACTTGCAAGCCGCAAATATTTAGTCGATAGCGAGCTAACAATTGCTGATTTTGCAGCAGCAGGACAGATATCAGCTCTAGATTACTTTGCTGATATTAATTGGCGCAATCACAATCTGGTCAAAGATTGGTACTGCTTGGTCAAATCCCATAAAAGCTTTGGTAAAATCTTAGCTGACAAAATACCAGGCGTAAATCCACCTATATGGTATAATAAATCAGATTTTTAGATTAAGTTATAGGATCATGCAAACTAAAATTAAAATTGCCATATTAATATCAGGTCGAGGTTCTAATTTAAAAGCCCTGATAGAAGCCTCTAAAAAAGCTGATTTTCCCGCTGAGATATCACTGGTAATTTCAAATAAAGCGGAGGCAAAGGGGCTTGAAATTGCAGAAAATAATAACATAAAAACAACCATAATTAATCATAAATTATTCCTAAATAGAGAAAGTTTTGATAAAAAAATTAGCGATATTATTACTAAAAATAAATGTGATTTAATATGTCTTGCTGGTTTTATGAGGATATTATCTGCTGATTTTATAAAAAAATGGCAAAGAAAAATTATCAATATCCACCCTTCTTTGCTGCCAGAATTTAAAGGCGCTAACGCTGTTCATGACGCCATCAATGCTAAAGCTAAACATTCTGGATGTAGCGTACATTACGTTACAACAGAAGTCGATAGTGGGGAAATTATAGCTCAAGAAAAAGTGGAAATAAAAGATAATGACGATATTAAAAGTCTATCTGCTAGAATATTAAAAAAGGAACATATATTATATCCAAAAGCCCTAGAAATAGCCTGTAAAAATATAAGATAAGTAAATAAAATGACAAATTTAGAATTAAGAATTTTTCCAGATCCAATATTAAAAGAAAAATCAAAAGAAGTTGATATTGTTGATTCAAAAATACAAAAATTAATGGATGAAATGCTAGAGGCCATGTATAATGAGCGCGGAGTTGGTTTAGCGGCAGTTCAGATTGGCCACTTAAAAAGAATATTAGTTATGGATGTATCATATGGCATTGAAAAATGTGGTGATGGTGGTTGTCACGATATTCATGTTACTGATAAAAATCCAATCTTTATGGTAAATCCAAAAATAATTTCCACATCCAAAAAGCAAAATAGTTTCTCTGAGGGCTGCCTATCTTTTCCAGAAATTAGAGCTGAAATAAAAAGACCAGAAATTGTAGAAATCGAATATCTTGATTATAATGGTAAAAAACAAATTCTTGAAGCTGACGGATTGTTATCAACATGTGTACAGCATGAAATTGACCACCTTAACGGCATAACTTTTATTGATTATCTTTCCAAGATTAAGAGAGACATGCTATTAAAAAAAATGTATAAAAAATTTAAACAATAATGGCAAAATATATTTATAAGGGCATAGAGGATAAAAGTAGTAGCATCACTAGAGGAGAGATGAGTGTTTCAGGTATAAATGAACTGGAAGCACAATTAACTAAATTAGGAATTACTCTAATAAATTACAGCATCAAAAAAGAAGCTAGTATAGAATTTTCATTTTTGGATAAAATAAGCACTAGAGACATCATTACATTCTTTAGCCATTTGGAACAGCTTGATAATGCTGGAGTTTCAATTATTGACTCCTTAAAAGATATAAAATCTTCAAAATCCTATCCAGTAAAAATTAGAAATTTAACACAGGATATTTATGAATCCGTTAAAAATGGTAATTTATTATCTGAATCAATAGCACAGCACCCTAAAATATTTCCAGAAATATTTATCGGCCTAATCGCCAATGGTGAAGAGGTTGGAAATTTAGGCATGTCATTTCAGGCCATCATCACAAATCTTAAATGGAGTGATGCCATTAAAAGCAAAACAACAAAAGCCATAAGATATCCTTTATTTAGTATGTTTATAATGCTTATAGTGGTAATGGTGATGACAAATTTTGTTGTACCACAAGTAACCAGTTTTTTAAGAGATCAAAAAATAGAATTACCAGCTATTACAACTGCCCTAATTGCTTTCTCTGAATTTATGCAAAGCTATTCACTTTTAATATTAATATCAATACCAATATTAATAATAATATATAAATTTTTAAGAAGAATTCCTAAATTTGCATTACAGGCAGATGAATTAAAGCTAAAAATACCAATATTTGGCTCAATTCTAACTAAAATTAGCGCCTCTAGATTTTGTAACTTCTTTTCCGTAACTTTTGAAGGCGGGGTTGGCATGATGGACTGTCTTGAATCAACCAAAAAGGTTCTCATTAATTTAAGCATGAAAGAAAGTGTTGATATTATCAAGCAAAAAGTCTCAGAAGGGCGTTCTTTAGCTGAATCTATCGAGGCATCTGGTCACTTTCCTGGATTGGTTATTAGAATGTTTAAAGTTGGCGAGGATAGTGGTAACATGAAAAAAGCATTAGATAATATTAAATTCTTTTATGATAAAGAAATAGATGAATCTATAGATAGAATCGTGGGAATGATACAGCCAACAATGGTATTTATAATGGGTGGATTAATGCTTTGGATTACTGCTGCCATATTTGGCCCTATCTATAGCACTTTTGCAATGTAATTAAATTAACTAAATAGTGAATAATATAATTTTTATTACAGGCACTGGAACCGATGTTGGAAAAAGCTTTTATTTGCAAAAATTAACCAGACATTATAAGAAAAATAATATAAAATTTAAAGCAATAAAGCCTGTAATTAGTGGATTTGATATTAATGATGATGAAAATGACAGTAACTTAATATTAAAATCATTAAATCTAACTAAAAACATTAAAAATCTTGATGAAATAAGCCCTTGGCGCTTTAAAGAACCACTTTCTCCGAACATTGCCTGCAAGCTAGAAAATAAAGAAATTGATTTTTCTAAAATAGTTAAATTTTGTCAAGAATCAATAAAAGAAGCCAAAAAAAATGATGAAATCTTATTAATTGAAGGTGCTGGAGGTATTATGACACCAATCAATGATAAATTTACTTTTCTAGATTTGATCAAAGAATTAAAAGTGCCAGTAATTTTAGTAACTTTGAGCTATCTGGGCACAATTAGCCATACATTAAGCGCTATAAAATGCCTGGAAAATTACAACATAAAAATTATAAAAATTATCCTTAATCATCACAATAGAAGCGAAGATAATGAGCATAATTTTATAAATCTACAAAATTTTACTAAAATAGAAATAGAAGAATGCAAAAAATAATTCGCATAATTCCCCTCCCTTAACTCTCCTTAAAAGAATTTATAGCAGATATAATACCAAAGTCCATCTTTAATGAATGATGTAGGCAAGGTATTTTTTAGATAAAAATTATAAAAGAGAGTCGTCAGTATGTTCATATTTTAACGAGGCTTTTTATGATTTTAATCAAAAAATATGAAGTTAGATTATTTATTATTTTTAATTATTTTAAAAATGGATTTTAGTATTACTTGCACTTCGTCCAAAAATAATGTATAATGGATGTAGGAATAATAATAAATAAATTTATAAAGAGAGATGTCTAAAACCGATAAACCAGACATAACACAAGTAAAAAAAGAAGAACTAGGCGACATTTTTGAGGAGAGGAAACAAGAGAGGCAAGCAGAGGTGGACAATGTAAACAAACTAGGAGCAGAAAAACGAAAAAAGCTAAAAGAACAAAGTCAGCAAGATGGTAATCAAAAAAATAATAAATCTGATGATATTAATATATTGGGGCAAATAAGAGCAACATAGCTAGTTGAGATTAAAAAAGAGCCAGAAACTTTAATAAGCTTAATAGATGAACTTAATAACACAAAAATCAAAACAGGTGCATGGGGTAATATATCCAGCAGTGCTGCTATTCATAATACAAAAAGAGAAAAGCTAGTAGAGCAAATAAAAGAAAAAATTTTAACAAAAGCTAATCAAAGCACAGATACAACAAAAAAAGAAACAGAAAATCTTATTAAAAACAGTAAGTTAGAAATTTTAAAATTATTACTAGAATTTGATGCAGGAGAAAATCAGCAAAATACTTATATAGAAGCTATAAAAAATAATAGCGCAATAATAACATCATTATTTAACAATAATGACTTCGATACAACTACTGTTAATAAAAAAGAATTTATAAAGCTACTATTTAGCAAGTTACAAAATAAAGAGGCATTTTTTAAGCAATCAATTAAAGAAGATAAAGCGCAGAAATTTATAGAACCATTATTTACAAGCTTAGCAGAAAAAGAACAAAAATCGGTTCTTAAAAGTTTTCAAGAAGAATATTTAGATGGATTTGACAGGTACCCAAATAACTAGACAATAACTATTCTTCAATTTATTGTTATTTTAACTTTAAATTAAGAAATAAATTATGCCAACAGGATATCCAGCATTAAATGCTAAACAAAAACAGGAAATAA
>CAJQHT010000014.1 GCA_905478245.1 uncultured Rickettsiales bacterium
CCAAGTGGTGGTGGAAAAACTAGAATAACCTTCCTAGTTCCATCTCGAGGCTTAATTGGTTATCAAAGTGAATTCCTTACAGACACAAAAGGAACGGGAGTTATTAACAGGTTATTTCACTCATTTGCACCATATAAAGGAGAGCTTAGCTTCAAAAGAAATGGAGCTTTAATATCAATTGGCAATGGTGAAGCTGTTGCTTATGCTATATTTAACTTACAGGATCGTGGTATTATGTTTGTAAGACCAGGTCAAAAAGTTTATGATGGCATGGTTATTGGTCAAAATTCTAAAGTAGGGGATTTAGATATCAATATCTTAAAAGGAAAGCAATTAACTAATGTTAGAGCCTCAGGAACTGATGAAGCTATTAGACTTACTCCACCAAAAGAATTATCTCTAGAGGAAATGATAACTTATGTTAGTGATGACGAGCTAGTAGAAGTTACCCCTTCATCAATTAGACTTAGAAAAAAATATTTAGATTCTAATGAGAGAAAAAGATTTAGCAGGGCTAGTAAGAAAGCTTAATTTATAATATAAATCTTGTCTTTGAGTATGGTTTTGCTTAAAGATAAGATTACTTAGTGTCTATATCAAAAAAATCCTTAAATTCTTCTATAATTTCTACATAGATTTCTCTTTTGAAGGCGACTACTGATTCAATTAATTCTTCTTGTTTTACCCATTTCCATTCAGAAAATTCTGGTTCTTTGGTTTCTATATTAATATCTTTATCATCGCCTAGAAATTCAACCAAATACCATTTCTGTCTTTGTCCAAGATATTTTCCACCCCAAAATCTTTTTTGCAGATTATAAGGCAGATTATAATATAAATATTTCTTACTAACAGAAATAATTTTAATATTATCTATACTGGTTTCTTCTTTTAACTCTCTAAACATTGCCAAATCTTCACTTTCACCCACATCAATTCCGCCTTGAGGCATTTGCCAAGCTTTGCCATTATTGCCAACTCTTTTGGCGACAAAAATCTCTTTATTTTTATTTATAACCATAATACCCACCCCGCTACGATAAAGATAATCTGGTTTATTGTTTATAGAACTCATTACTTAAAAATAGATTTTATACCAAATAGCAACTTTAATAAACAAATATAAAGTTATATTATTTATTATTTTAACCCATTTTAAAGATGGGATTTTGTATTAGTATTAAATGTTGCAATATTATGAAAACTATTTTAATCTGGTGATCATTAAAATTCAAACTAAATAAATTAAAAATGAAATATATAAGTACTAGACAAAATTCACCAGATTTAAATTTTGAAGAAGTTGTTTTGCAGGGATTAGCTGTCGATGGAGGGCTTTATGTTCCAGAATTCTTTCCAAGATTCTCAGATGCTGAAATTGAAGATATGGCAAAATTAAACTATCACGATTTAGTTCTTAAGGTAATTAGTCCTTTTATTGGAGATGAAATTCCCACTCAAGACTTAAAAGAAATTATTAAAAAATCATATCAAGGTTTTTCTCACGCCGCTATCGCTCCAACTAAGCAATTAAGTCACAATGAATATATTCTTGAGCTATTTCACGGCCCAACATTAGCTTTTAAAGATTTTGCCCTACAAATGCTTGGCAATATATTTGATTATTTCTTAATTAAAAGAAAAGAAAAGGTTACTGTAATTGGCGCAACCTCTGGAGATACAGGTTCAGCAGCTATCATGGGCTGTAAAGATTGTAAGAATATCGATATCTTCATTTTACATCCTCACAATCGAGTTTCCGATGTTCAAAGAAAGCAAATGACAAGCGTAATAGCTAAAAATGTTACAAATATTGCTGTTAAGGGTAATTTTGACGATTGTCAAGCTATGGTTAAATCCATGTTCTCTGACCAAGGATTTCTAAAGGGAAGAAAAATGGTTGCTGTTAATTCAATTAATTGGGCTAGGATCATGGTTCAAATTGTTTATTATTTTTATTGTGGCTCAAGAATTGGTGTAAACAAAAAGAATCCAGTTACATTTAGTGTTCCAACTGGTAATTTTGGCGATATTTACGCTGGCTATATTGCTAAAAAAATGGGCTTACCAATAAACAAATTAATAGCTGCAACCAATAAGAATGATATATTAACCCGATTTATTAAAAATAACGACTATTCTACAAAAGAATTAATTGAAACTCTTTCTCCTAGTATGAATATTCAAGTTTCCAGCAATTTTGAAAGACTATTATTTGATGCACACAGATCTTTATCAAAAAAGAATACAGCAGTAGCAGAATTAATGTCTAACTTTGAATCAACAAAATCCTTAAAAGTAGAAGAAGATATTTCAAAATATATTTCCAACACCTTTGATTCATACTCTATTAATGATAAAGAAACTTGCCAATTAATAAAATCACTGCACCTAGAAACTTCTAAAATTATCGACCCTCACAGTGCAATTGGTGTAGGCGCAGGAAGGCTATATATGAATAGTGAGGATTATAAGGGTGAGGCAATAATAACTTTAGCAACAGCTCATCCAGCTAAATTTTCTGAAGCTATTAAAAAATCTCTTAATTTCGAAGCTGATCTACCGGATTTCCTATCAAACTTAATGGAGAAAAAGGAAGAAATGGAAATTTTACCTAATGATTTATCGAAAATCAAAAATTTTATTGGTAGCAATTATTAAATATGATAGCTGATACTGGCTTTATATTATTAAATTTAGCAGCAATTGGATCTTTTTCTCAATTGCTATTTGCTTTATTTTTAATTATATCAAAATCAAAATTACTAGATCAAAATTTCATTAGCAGTAAATTTCTTATAAAAAAAGCAACTGATGTTGATTTTATTCTAAAAAAACAAATTCCTCTAACATTTTTTGTCACAATATGCTGTATCACATCCATGCTGTGCTTAATCTATTCTTTTATAATATCTGATTTTTCAGTAAGTAATGTTTATTATAATTCCAGCCATTTAAAGCCATTAATCTATAAAATATCAGGAGCCTGGGGTAATCATGAAGGTTCAATATTACTATTAGTTACCATTTTAACTATCTACAATGCTGCATTCGCTATTTTAAGCAAAATAAAATATGATGACAAAGCTTTTATTTTAATTGTTCAGGCTTTTATTACTTTTGGTATTTTATTTTTTATAATTCTCACCTCTAATCCATTCTTAAAAATATATCCTACCCCCAAAATGGGATTAGGGCTTAATCCGTTATTGCAAGATATAGGTTTGGCAGCCCACCCACCTATGCTCTATACTGGATATATTGGTTTCTCATTAATATTCTCTTTTGCAATTATATCACTATTAAAAGAAAATATTAACAAAAACTCTATTAAATTTATAAAGCCATGGCTTTCATTTTCCTGGAGCTTTTTAACGCTCGGAATTGGCCTTGGATCTTGGTGGGCATACAGAGAATTAGGTTGGGGAGGATATTGGTTTTGGGATAGCGTTGAAAATGTATCTCTGATGCCATGGCTTTGCGGCGTAGCATTGTTGCACTCAGTAATAGCTCTAGAAAAAACAGGTAATTTTAAAATATGGTCTTGTTTTTTAGCAATATTAACTTTTACATTTTGCCTACTTGGCATTTTCTTGGTTAGATCTGGAATCTTGACCTCTATTCATTCTTTTGCTAACGATCCTGATCGTGGTATTTTTATAATTATTTTATTTCTAATAATTGGCGGCTTGGGCTTTAGTGTTTTTGCCTTTAAATCGTCAAAAATAAGAAAAGAGGAAGCCAAATTTGACATAATATCAAAATCTGGTTTTATTTTAATTAATAATTTTATTTTTTGCCTAGCTTTATTTATAGTTGCTCTTGGCACTCTATATCCAATCATTTTAGAAATATTTTTTGATAGCTCTATATCGGTTGGACCTCCTTACTATAAAAGCTTGTTATCGCCATTGACAATATTAATATTAATATTAATGATTTTCGTACCAACATTAAAAAGCAGCAATTTTAAAAAATTAAGCATAATAAATATAAAAAAATTATCATTTAGCATCTTGCTATCACTCATTATCTTAATTCTATTAATTTTTATAATTAATCACTTTAATTTTATAGCCATTGCAGCAACTATTTTCTCATCAATTCTTATATTATTTTATCTTATTACACTTAAAGTTGGCAGAAATAAAGAAAATATAGATAATGTTATGAGTAAATATGCAATATTATTTGCCCATATTGGTTTTGCTCTTATTATTCTTGCTATATCTTTAAATGCAATTTTTTCCAAAACAATACAAAAAGAATTAGCCTTTAATGAAGAAATAAATTTAAATTCTTATAAAATAAAGCTTGAAAAAATTGAGAATAGCTACGGTAAAAATTATCTAACTAGAATAGGAATATTTCAAATCAAAAAAAATAATAAAATATTTTACTTAAAACCAGAATCAAGATATTATCCAGTATCCGACAGTAATACCAGCGAGGCAGCAATTAAACATAATATCTTCTCAGATTTATATCTTATTCTTGGGGATAAGGTTTCAGATAACAGCTTTTTTATTAGAATTTATTTTAAGCCATTTATTTCTTTTATTTGGGTGGGTTGTTTAATGATATTTATTGGATCCTTACTACCTGTTTGTAAAAAAATAACGGATCAGCTGTATTACACCCGAAGAAAACCAATAATAAAAAAATAACGGATCAATTCTCAAGTTTCTGCCCCTAAGCCAACCGAGGATAAATAGAATAGCTGGCGAACACATATGTTAAAAATCTACATTATACCAATTCCCAACTTTAATGAATAAACAAAAAATATGAAGTTAGATTATTTATTAATTTTAAACCATTTTAAAGATGGATTTTGTTATTAGAAGCTAGAATTAGGTAATGTTAAAAATAATAATTCTTCTTTTGTAGATTTTCGGTTTAGAATCTTGTTTCTATGGGGATATCTACCAAACTTACTAATAATTTCTTTATGTTTTATTTCGTATTGAAGATTTGACTCAATATCATTTTTCTTATATAAGTCTATAGCAATTTCATGAATCTTTAAAGACTCACTATGCATAAATGGCATATATAAAAAACTTCTCTCTATCTTGGTTAGTTCTTTATCTACTTTAAGCATAATAGCTTCTTGCGATAAAGCTAGCGCCAAAGAATCATAGGCAAAGGATAGGGGTGAATCCCTAAACATATTTCTTGAAAACTGATCAAGTATTATAATTTCAGCTAACCGTCCTTTTGGGTTATCTCTCCATTGATATAGCTCGCATTTAATTGCCTTGGAATGAATCTCTGAATATTTAGATATTAAGAGCTGATCAAATTCATCATTTTTAGCAAACCAGTTAGATTTATCGGCTTCTTTAAACCAAAAATTTATAATTTCATTATAAGATAACATTTTATTTAATTAAGAGATTTTTATAAAAAAAATCATCAGCACGCCTTATCTTGACGAAGATTCTTATGAATTTTTATCAAAAAATACTAAATTTAGATTAGCTATTAATTTAAAAACAAAAAATAATATTATACCAATTCTTAATCTTTAATGAATGATACGGGCAAAATATTTTTTAGATAAAAATTATAAAAAAGAGTCGTCAGTATGTTCATATTTCAACAAGTCTTTTTGTAGATTTTTATCAAAGAATATAAAGTTAGATTATTTATTATTTTAACTTAATTTTAAAGATTAAGAATTGGTATTAGATAATGTTAAACTTCTCTTTCCATAAAGAAATATCTGTAAGCGCTCTTTTACTATAAGCTGCTTTTCTTTCTTTTTTATTGATTCTATTTTCAAAAGATTCAAATAGACCAAAATTAACATTCATTGGCTGAAAGCTAAATTTCTTATCATTTAAATAATGATCAAAAGTTATATAATTAAGCAAAGAACCAATGGCTGTAGTTTTTAGGGGAACATCAATTTTACTTTTTAATATTTCATAGGAATAAAATATTCCGCATAATAAACCCATTGCCGAAGATTCAACATAACCTTCAACGCCACTTATCTGGCCAGCAAATCTGATATTATTTGATGTCTTTAAAGTAAGTTTTTGGTCTAATAATTTTGGACTATTTATAAAGCTATTTCGATGTATTCCACCCAGGCGAGCAAATTCACAATTTTCAAGCCCTGGTATTTTTCTAAAAATTCTTTCTTGTTCTTGATATTTTAATTTAGTTTGAAATCCAACCATATTATATAAAGTACCACTTTTATTATCTTGTCTCAATTGAATTACGGCATATGATTTATTCTTATCACGAGGATTAGTTAATCCAACTGGCTTTAAAGGCCCATATCTTAAAGTTTCAACGCCGCGATGAGCCATCACTTCAATTGGTAAACATCCCTCAAAATAAGGAGTATCCTTTTCCCATTCCTTAAATTCAGTTTTTTGAGCATTATTTAAATCATCAATAAATTCATAATATTGCTCTTTATCCATCGGGCAATTTATATAATCCTTACCATCACCTTTATCATATCTTGATTGCATCCAGCATTTATCAAAATTGATTGAATCCTTATAAATTATTGGCGCAATAGCATCAAAAAATGCTAATTGATCCTCTCCGGTATGTTTTAAAATGGACTGGCTTAATTTATCAGAGGTTAGGGGACCTGTAGCAATTATAAATTTATCATTTTTAGAATTCACGGGTAATTCTTCAATCTCACCTCTGATAATTTCAATATTTTTGTGATTTTTTAGATAATTTTCAATATCAAAAGCAAAATTATCACGATCCACAGCCAAGGCTGAGCCAGCAGGAATTTTGTTTTTATCAGCTATTTTTATTATTAAAGAATCAAGAATTCTCATTTCTTGGTGCAATGTTCCAATAGCACTATTCAAATCGTCATTTCGAAAAGAATTTGAGCAAACTAATTCTGCTAATTTATCAGTTTTATGAGCAAAAGAAGTTCTGCTCCTGTCTCTTAGTTCGTATATTTTTACTTTAATATCTCTTTTAGCCAACTGATATGCTGCCTCACAGCCAGCTAGACCACCTCCAATAATATTTACTTCCATATATTAAATTAATTTCCAAGCTGTTTTATCTAGCATTAATGCCCTTAAAAATTTATTATTTGTACTATGTCCAGTTTTATAAGCTTCAAACTTACCAGAAATTCTATTTCCAGCCAGATAAATATCGCCAATAAAATCCAATATTTTATGTTTTACAAATTCATCCTTATAACGAAGAGGCTCTTCATTGAGAATTTTATCATCATCAATAACTATAGCATTATCTAAAGACCCTCCTTTTGCAAGACCATTTTTATGCATATAATCTATTTCTTTTTTGAAGCAGAATGTTCTAGCTCTGCTGATATCACCCTTAAAAGAAGAAGAGGATTCATCAAAATAATATTCAGATTCTTTAATTTGATTATGATTAAAATCTATCTTTAGATTAATAGAAAATTCTTTGGCAGGAGTTACTTTAACGAATTTATCATCATGCTCAAATTTAAACTCTTTTACAATTTCAATAATTCTTCTTTCAGATTCTTGATTTTCTCTGCCAGCGCATTCCAATAAAAATATAAAAGGCTCAGAGCTTCCGTCTAATATTGGCATCTCGTCATTATCAATCTCAATAATAAGATTATCTATTTCAAGACACCAAATCGCAGCCATAAAATGCTCTATAGTTGAAACGCTAACCCCTTCCTTATTGCTTACTATAGTACCAAGATTAGTTTGGGTGACGTTAAGATAATTTGCCTGAATTATATTATTTTTATTTTTTATATCAATTCTTTTAAAAATAACCCCACTATCAATTGGCGCAGGGCATAATTTTATTTTTACCTCTTTGCCGCTATGAAGTCCTATTCCGCTGCAATTAACTATGCTATGAATGGTTTTTTGATTTGATGACATTATGTATCTAAATTTCTTAAGAGAGAATTTGTTGCTTTTATGGCAAAATTATTCATTCTGCCGACAAAATTATTCAGTTTATTATTGTAGATATTGTAAAAAAATACCGCTGGAATAGCTGCAAATAGACCTATTGCCGTTGCTAAAAGCGCTTCGGCAATTCCAGGTGCCACAACCGCAAGAGAGGCGTTTTTATTAATTGCAATATTCTGAAAACTATTCATAACTCCCCATACCGTTCCAAATAAACCTATAAATGGTGCAACTGAACCAGTAATGGCCAAGAAATTCATACCCTTTTCCAATCTCACCGTAGAATCATCAATAGCAATTTGGGTTGAATCTTGCATTCTATATCTAAGAGTATCCTTTTTGTCATTATTATTTTTATCTATAGATAAATCAACATTGCTTAACCTCCATTCTTCAATAGCGGCTGCTAATATTTGAGCAAATGGATGAAGACTTTTTTTCTTAGATAATTTTGCTATATCTTTAATCGATTTTGCTTCATTGAATGTATTTTCAAAATGATTAGTTTTGATTTTAAGCACGATAAACTTAAATATTTTATCAAAAGCAATAGTCCAAGACCAAATAGAAGCAAGGGCAAGTATGACCATTACAGCTTGAACTACAAT
Organism: uncultured Rickettsiales bacterium; assembly: GCA_905478245.1. Classification (GTDB taxonomy): domain Bacteria; phylum Pseudomonadota; class Alphaproteobacteria; order Rickettsiales; family UBA1997; genus CAJQHT01. The sequence continues at coordinate 8,534 of CAJQHT010000014.1, forward strand.
GTCAGCTTGTTTAATTAATTCTATTATTGAATAAGGGGTGCTTTCCATGATTTTTTATGTAATTAGTTAACAATGCCTAATAGTATTTCCTGTTTTTAATTAAGAGATAATATAGAAAAATATAATATTATTTTATTAATTATCAATACATTTTGAGCCATTCCAGCATTTTTCTCTGCCACATTCACAGGATTCTGTAGTTTTTGCATTACAAATAGCTCCAGAGGTTTTTTGATTACAATCATCAGCGCAGCTAGTGGAGAATTTTTTCCATATCCCTTGAGAAGAGCCACAGGCACTTATTAACTCTGTTTTTGACAATATTTTTGTATCTTTTTTCTTTGATTTACCGCCAGAAGAAGATCCTCCTTGCCCTGAAGCATCTAATCCTTGAGGGTTATTTTTGTTAGCATTTCGCTTTCGGTCTAATTTTACTAAAACTTCTTTATCTAGAAATAATTCTGGATTTTCCTGCTCCATTTTTTTAAGCCTATGATCCTCATTGATTTTTTCATTATATTGATAAACCTCATTTTTTACACATTTATTATCACTCCAACATCTGTCTTTCAGACAGTCGCAAGAAAAAGCAACATTTGAAAAACACGATCTATCATAACCCCTATCAAAATAGCAGGTATCAGCGCAACTATTGCCAAATTCACGCCAAACACCATTTTCTTTTTCACAATACTCTCTAAGACTTATCTCTTCGTTAAAATAAGCAAAAGATTTTCCTGTAAATAAAATTAATAAAATTAATAAATTTTTAATCATTAATTTATAAATTTTTAGCAATTTCTTTGATTAATTCATCTCCAATTTCGCTGGTTGAATAGATTTTTTCACCATTTTGAGCTATATCAGCACTTTTTATGCCATTTGCTAATATATTTTTAATAGAATTATCTATGATATCAGCTTCTTTTTCAAGATTAAAAGAATATCTAAACATCATGGAAAGACTAGAAATTGTTGCAATTGGATTAGCAATATTCTTACCAGCAATATCAGGGGCAGAACCATGAACCGGCTCATAAAGGGCATATTGACCGCCATCTGATCTTTTTTCACCAAGAGAAGCTGAAGGTAGCATTCCCAAAGAGCCAGTTAGCATAGAGGCCGTATCAGAAAGTATATCACCAAACATGTTTGTTGTCACCATTACATCAAATTGTTTCGGGTTTCTAACTAGCTGCATAGCAGCATTATCTACATACATATTACTTAACTCTATATCTTTATAATTTTCACCAACTTTTGCAACTTCTTGACGCCATAATTCTGTAGATTCTAAAACATTAGCCTTATCAACCGAGCATAATCTTCCATCTCTTTTTCTAGCTAATTCAAAGGCAACTTCAGCAATTCTTTTTATTTCATTTGAAGTGTAGGTTAGGGTATTAAAACCCTTTTTTTGACCATCATCCAATTGCTCCACGCCTCTTGGTTCGCCAAAATATATACCACCCGTTAATTCGCGAACAATCATGATATCAAGACCAGATATAATTTCTGGCTTTAAAGTAGAACTTTCTATTAAAGCATCAAAGACAATAGCTGGACGCAAATTAGCAAATAGACCAAGATCCTTTCTAATTCCAAGTAAGCCTCTTTCAGGTCTGACTGAATAATCGAGATCCTCCCATTTAGGGCCGCCAACAGCACCAAGCAATATAGCATCACTATTTTTAGCTTTTTCTAAAGTTTCTTTAGGGAAGGGTGTTCCGGTTTTATCATAAGCTATACCACCAAGCAAAGCTTCTTCTGTCTTAAATTTATTGTCTGAATTTTCTGAAAAAAAATCAATTATTTTCTTTGCTTGAGACACAACTTCAGGTCCAATGCCGTCTCCAGCAATTAGTAGGATAGTTTTTTCTTTATTCATTATTTATTGTAAAATTAAAATTATTAGTAAGTTCTAAAATCAATATTTCAGATAGATTTTTTTCATTTTTATCAAGCCAATCATCATTTTTTTTATCATAAGAAAAATAATCAGCACCAGAAATTGGCGAAGAAAACCATATTTTTTGACTAGCGCTATGTTTATTTATTACATAAATTTGACCAGTATCAAAAATTTCAATATTAAGTATACCGTCGGAATATTCAACATCAAATATTGAATTATTATCATTATTTTCAATAAAATCAGCAAGAGATATTAATTTATTTTCTGCTAATAGTAAAAATTCTGTATCATTCATAAAATTACTTAATTAATCATTAATTTTTTTGCCGCCATTACAGCTTCAGAGCTAACAGATTCACCAGAGATCATTCTGGCTATCTCATTTTCTTTTTCAGCTAAGTTTAATATTTTAATAATAGTATTAGTTGATTCATTAACATCTTCTTTTTTAACAAATAAATGATAATCTGATTTAGCGGCAACCTGAGCATGATGTGTTACCACTATAACCTGCAATTCTTTTGCTAATAATTTTAACCTATCCCCAACAGCGTTAGCAACAGCTCCGCCGATACCACTATCAATTTCATCAAAAATTAATATAGGTACAGATTTAACTTTCAGCAAAGCAACTTTTAAAGATAGCATAAATCTTGATAATTCACCACCTGATGCTATTTTGGCAATAGGAGCAAAATCAGAATTATGATTAATTGCTGCTAAAAATCTAACTTCATCAATGCCATTTGGTCCGTAATTTCCTTCTGCTATTTTGGTAATTTGAGCCGTAAATTTTACATTGCCCATTTTTAGATATTGTAATTCTTCCTCAATTTTTTTACTTAACCTAGTGGCTGCTTCTTGTCTTTTATTGCTAAGGTCAGTTGCTATATCAAAATATTCTTTTTCTAATTTTATTTTTTGTCCCTCAAGATTACTAGAGATTTCTTTATAATTTAATATTTTATTAAGATTTTTCTTTGAATCTTCCAGAAACTGAATTAATTCATTACTAGATTTATTGAACTTTCGAGATAAATTACGAATTAAAAACAATCTTTGCTCCAAATCTTCCAAATTTTCATTATTTTCATTTAATTCATATAGAATCTCATCGTTAATTTGATTTATTTGCTCATTTTTACTGCTAATTTCATCTATTATATCTATAATTTTAGCAAAATTACTATTAACATCCTCACTTAAATCTTCAGCAAGATTTTGATTATTAATTAAATTTTTCTGAACCAAGGAAATATTTAGATCGCTATCATTAATTGTTTTTTGAGTTTCAAGTAGTAAATTATTAATTTTTTCCTGATATTTTAATATATTACATCTATCCTTTAACTCCTCCTCTTCATTTGTTTTTATACCTGCTTCTTCTAATTCTTGAATTATATGGGTTAAATAATCAATTTCACGCTCATTTTTATCTTTCTCTTCCTTTAAAACATCCAATTCCTGATTAATGTTATTTAATTCTTGATATTTTTGCTGTAATTTTTTGATTAATTCGCCATTACCAGCAAATTGATCTAAAATCTGACAGTGATAAGAAGAATTAAGTAAACCCTGCTGCTCATTTTGACCATGAATTTCAATTAAAAAACCTCCTATTTGCTTAAGTAAATTTAAACTAACAGGAATATCGTTAATTAATGATTTTGATGTTAAATTATATGATAAAATCCTTTTTAAAGTAACGAAATTAGCATTTTCCTCGTCAATTAATCCATTTTTAGATAAAATTTCTAAACATTTTTGATTATTACTAATGTCAAATTGTGCTGTTACAATACCTTTTTTGCAATTTTTCCTGAGTAATCTGTTATTTGATCTATTGCCAATTGCTAAACCAAGAGCGTCAAGTAATATAGATTTACCAGAACCTGTCTCACCACTAAGTACACAGAGCCCTAATTTAAAATCAATATTTAGCCTTTCTATTAAAACTATATTTTGGATGGTAATATTAACTAACATTCTTCAAATAATTCTTGCAAATATTTTGCTTTACAAATACTTTTATTAAAACTCATCTAAAATTTGTAATACTTAATTACATTAAAGATTAACTTTATCAATTATTCTATTAAGAATATAATTTTTTGCAATCAAAAATCAATAAAATTTCAATGTTTAAATTAGACCCAAAACTTCAAGAAGATTGTTTTTTCATTAAAGATTTAGCTTTATCTAAATTACTTTTAATGAATAATAAATCATATCCTTGGCTAATACTCGTTCCAAAAATAAACGATATAACAGAAATATTTCAATTAAACGAAAAGGATTATTCGCAATTAAATAAAGAAATATATCAAATTGCTAAAATTAGCAAAAATTTCTTTAAAGCCGACAAAATGAATATAGCTACCTTGGGCAATGTCGTATCTCAGCTACATATTCACATTATAGCTAGATATTGTAATGACAGAATCTTTCCTGCGCCAGTATGGTTAGACAATAAAATAGAAAAATATAGCCAAAAAGAAGCAGAAAATATTATCAAAAATATTATTTAATCCTTGCCTCATTGAAAATTAAATTTTATAATGCCAAAAGTTTAATTAGAAAATAACGAATCAATTAATGTTTGATCAAATTGCCATTATTGGCATTATAATCTCTGTCTTAATATTATTTCTCTGGGGAAAGTGGCGCTATGATATAGTTGCATTAATGGCTCTTGGTGCCTGCTCCTTATTTGGATTAGTTCCGATAGATCAAATATTTTCCGGCTTTGGCCATCCCGCAACAGTCACCGTTGCTATCGTCTTAATTTTAAGCTACGGCCTTACAAAATCTGGAGTTGTTGAAAAAATAGCAAAAGCAATAGAGCCAATTTCCTCAATACCATCTCTGCATATTGCTGCCCTAATATTCATCGCGGCATTTTTATCAATGTTCATGAATAATGTAGGAGCTTTGGCGTTATTAATGCCAGTTGCAATACAATCCACATTAAAAGCAGGCAGATCCCCCGCAACAGTTTTAATGCCTTTATCCTTTGGTTCAATATTAGGAGGCTTGGTAACATTAATCGGTACTCCTCCAAATATTATCATCTCCTCTTACCGTGAAGAAATAACAGGTGAACCCTTTAGAATGTTCGATTTCGCTCCAGCAGGAGGAATTATAACTTTAGCAGGATTATTATTTTTAGTTCTAATTGGCTGGAGATTGGTTAAGGTTAGAAAAACAAATTCCGGAAAAGACGGCTTATTTGACATTGCAGATTATCTGTTTGAGGTCAAGATCACTAAAAAATCATATTTGACCGGCATGATGGATTCAGAGCTGGAAAAAATTCTACATAAAAACAACATAAATCTAGTATCCTTAATTAATAAAAGACAAAAATATACTATAGTTCCAAAAAGCTATAAATTTAACGTTGGAGATGTTCTTCTTTTAGAATCAAGTCAAAAAGACATAGATAAATTCGCCTCTCAATATCATCTATCGCTATTAAGTGCCGATAATGCAAGAGACGAAATTCTGCATTCAAAAGAAACCGTAACGATGGAGGTCGTAGTATCCCCTGATTCAAAAATAGATGGTAGAACAGTTGAAAATATCAGATTTAAAAGCCATTTAGGTATAAATCTACTAGCAGTTTCAAGGCAGGGTATGTCTTACAGCCAAAGATTAAGAAAATTTAGATTTAAAACAGGAGATGTTATCCTAATTCACGGAGAGGAGGAAGCGGTAGAATCAGCTGTAACAAAAATAGGTTGCTATCCTTTAGCTAAAAGACAGCTTGGTTTTGGTAAAAGAAAATTAGCCATTCCAGCCATATTAATTTTTATCACTTCAATTTTTTTAGGCGTTACCGGTCTTGTTCCAATACAAATAGCTCTTGGCATGGGTGTAATTGCCATGGCTGTATCAAATATCATTCCAGTCAGGGAATTATATAATGGTGTTGATTGGCCTGTTATTGTCCTGCTTGGTGCCATGATACCAGTTGGTTCTGCTCTTGAAAGTTCTGGAGCAACTAGAATTATATCAGGATCATTGCTTGATATTGCTTACGGCTATTCTCCAGCCCTTATATTAGCTCTAGTTTTAGTAATAACTATGACATTATCAGATATCTTAAATAATGCCACCACGGCAATTTTGATGGCTCCTATCGCTAAAAATATTGCTCTTGGCCTAGGGGCAAGCATAGATCCATTTTTAATGGCTGTTGCTATTGGTGCCTCATGTGCCTTTCTAACACCTATTGGACATCAAAATAATGCCTTAGTTCTTGGGCCTGGCGGCTATCATTTCAGTGATTATTGGAGAGTAGGGCTATGGCTAGAAATTCTAATTGTTTTAATTGCTGTACCTACAATCATGTATGTATGGCCTTTATATTCTTATAACTTTAATTATTAAAAATATGACTATTGAAATTGGAAAAATAGCACCATCTTTTAATTTACCTTGTGATGATGGTACAAATATCGATTTAAGTGAATTAAGAGGTTAAAATGTCGTTCTTTATTTTTATCCAAAAGATGACACTCCAGGATGCACCATTGAAGCTCAAGATTTCAGTAAAAATATTGAAGAATTTAAAAAATTAGATACAATAATATTAGGCGTATCAAAGGATACTATTAAAAAACATTGCAAATTCATTGAAAAATATGATCTATCCTTTAATTTAATAAGTGACGAAGAAAAAACCTTATGTAATGATTATGGTGTAATTAAGGAAAAATCAATGTTTGGTAAAAAATATCTAGGAATTGATCGCAGTACATTTATTATTGATAAAAAAGGCAATATCGCCAAAATATTTCGCTCAGTAAAAGTTAACGGCCATGTTGATAAAATTTTAGAATCTCTAAAAGAATTAGAAAAATAATCATGTTTATAATTAAATTAACCTATAAAAAATCTATTGAATTAATAGATAAATTAAGGCCGGCTCATTTAGAATTCTTAGACAAATATTATGAAAAAAATATTTTTATTGCCTCTGGTAGGCAAAAACCATTAATAGGCGGTGTCATAATTGCAATTTGTCAAAATAAAGAAACATTAGAAAATATTATAAAAGAAGACCCTTTTCATAAGGAAGATATTGCTGATTTTGAAATTACAGAATTTCATCCAAATAAATTTCATCCAAATCTAAAAGATCTTATAAATCAATGAAAATAGGAATTGCCTGCGATCACGCTGGCTATAAATTAAAATCCATCATTATAGAAAATCTCCATAATCAAGAGTATAATTTTATAGATCTGGGCTGTGAGGACAGCGAAAAATCAGTTGATTATCCAGAAATATCCAAAAATCTATGTGCTAAATATCTAAAAAATGAATTTGATTTTGGTATTTTAATTTGCGGCAGCGGAATAGGGGTCTCAATAAGTGCCAATAGAATAAAAAATATTAGAGCAGCATTATGTCACAATGAAGAAACAGCTAGACTTTCAAGGCAGCATAATAATGCTAATATTTTATGCTTAGGCGCCAGAATAATAGATCAAGACATTGCAATTAAAATGGTAAACTCCTTTCTTACAGAACAATTTTTAAATGGAAGGCATCAATCCCGTATAGAGAAAATTGAAAAATAAAAGATGGATCTTACTATAAGAAGTTTTGGACGTATAAAATCAAGAAAATTAAGTGATCACAAAAATAAGCTTTATAATAATCTCCTACCCCTATATCAAAAAGATTTTCTTAATAAAAATAATCTAATTCTTGAAATAGGCTTTGGCTTTGGCGATTTTACCTTTGAATTAGCTAAAAATAACCCCAATCTAAATCTTATAGCAGCCGAAACTCATATTAATGGTGTTATAAATCTATTATCAAAATTAGAAAAAGAACCATTGAATAATATTAGCATTTTCAAGGAAGATGTTAGAATAATTTTAGAAAAATTACCCAATAATGTTTTGGATCAAATTTACATCTTATTTCCAGATCCTTGGCCTAAAGTAAAACACCATAAAAGAAGAATAATCAATCAAGATTTTTTAAATTTACTGGCTAAAAAAACCAAAAAAAACGCTAAATTAATAATAGCCACCGATCACGATTCTTACAAAAGATGGATTATGAATGTAATTATTAACAACAATGAATTTACCTGGAACGCTAAAAACAATAAAGATTGGCAGGAATTTCCACAAGACTGGATCTACACTAAATATCAGAAAAAAGCAGAAAAAGAAGGCAGAAAAAGTATTTATTTAGAATTGATAAGAAAATAATAGTATTAATTTTATTTATAATTAAAATTATATTTTTCTTCCTGATTTAAGATTATAATATTTAAAGCAAGAATATGCCCAAAACAAATAGAGCTCTAGAACAATTATTAAGAGAAAGATCAATAGAAGTTAATCAATATATTAATATTATTTCAAAAAGCTGGTTCAAAGAGTCATTTCACGGTCAAATAACTAGTCATTTATTTGATATCATACAAAAGTCATGTGATTACTTTAATGAATATCAGGGTAGTAATTTTAGCAAAAAAAACATGAATTCATTTCATCTTAACATTAGAAAAAAATTTACAGAAGAAATATTAAGCTATATAGATAACAATAATTTAAGATATAGCCATTTTCACGAGGAGCGTCCAGTAACAAATGATAGTGAAAGAAAGGCTGTCTTGATTAAGGTAGCTGAAAATACACATATAGTAATGGAAATAATTAACATGGGTGGCTATTATAACGAAGGAGATAATTATTATCGACAACAAAATCAAGAAATATTAAACCATTTAAACGAAAATAACGACAATTTATTTGATTATCTAGTTGATGAAAATGAGAGCCTAAAAAATATTAAAGAAAGTAGGGCGCTAGCAAGTCAAGATGAAAAGACCCTAGCACCTGCTAAAAAAGCGGCAGCCACTATTGATAGCACTTCTCAAGAGAATAAGGCGGAATCTAAAGATAACATCAGCAAAAAAAGAGGAGCAGAAGCTGTTGGTGAAAATAAAAATCCTATTGTTAAAAAAGCAAAACTAAATGAAGAAGAATCAAATAGTGAGGGTAAAGAGACGCCCAGCATAACTCCAAATACTAACTCAACAGAAAACCCAGCAACTCCTATTCAAAAAAAGAAAAATTCACAAATTGGATAAAAACATTATTCCTACCTTAAGAACACAGAACCGATAAAAAATAACGGATCAATTGTAGGGGCAGACCTCAAGTGTCTGCTGAGTAGCCAACCGAGGATAAAGGAAACAGCGGGCGAACACATAGGATCAAACCTACATATGCCCGAAGAAAACTGATAATAAAAAAACAACGGATCAATTGTAGGGGCAGAACTGTGTGTCTGCCCGTAGAAACCTGAGGATAAAGGAAATAGCGGGCGAACACATTAGGCTAAAAACCTACATCATTCTTACCTTAAGAACGCAAAACCTTAATTTTCAACATCTTTTTTATAAAAAAATATTTATAAAAATATTGTGAATTTCTAACTAAATTCACTGACTGATAATTTGACATATCTGTAAAAATATGCTACAATAAGAATAGATATTTTCATCATCAAAAGATCAATTATATAAAGATCTTATTAATATTAATTGGAGTAAATGTAAAAATGCCTAAAAAAAGAAAAGTAATTTCTAGTTATAACTCAAAAACCCCTGCTGAAGAAACTGCTATTTTTGAGCAGAATGCAACACCCTCTAGGAAGAAAGCAAGAACAAAAGCTCAGCAAGACTCAACTCCAACTCCCGCAAAAGCAGTTGCCGATATCAGTAGTGGCAGAACTAATATGGGTAATTTAGAGTCATCTCAAGGTGATCATATAATTGCAAATGCATTAATTAAGAGTTTTTTACTTTCAACAGATGAAAGGTACCCATTTTTTAAACAAACATTACTCTTCCAATTTATCAACAAATTCAGTTTATTTAGTTAATGCAAATTTATCAACAAAAAACCTCTTAAAAAAATCACCACCATGCAAATTTGCGT
>CAJQHT010000015.1 GCA_905478245.1 uncultured Rickettsiales bacterium
TTTATCTTTTTAACCATAAATCATTACAAAAATCTTACCGTATATCCTGATACGCTAGCGATTTTTGCAATGATTTCTGATTAAAAATATTTTGCCTAAATGTATAGTTTAATCTGATAATTGGTATTAGCTATACAACTTAATATCTTCTAATTTTTTAATTTGATCTCTGATATTTGCAGCATTTTCAAAATCTAGATTTGTGGCATATTCAATCATTTCTTTTCTCATTTTTGTTATTGCTTTGTCAAATTTTGCCATATTGCCTTTTTTTAACTCTTCTTTTAATTGAATATATTGTTCATTATTAGAATTATCCTGTTTCGTTCTTTTATTCTTTTTTGAATAAAGATTATCAAGAGGTGAGGCAAATGATTTCATGGTGGTGGTTGGAGTGATATTATGTTTTTTATTATGTGCCATCTGAATCTTCCTTCTTCTATTTGTCTCCTCTAAAGCCTGCTTGATAGAGTTAGTTTCTTTGTCGGCATATAGAATTACTTTTGATTTTGAATTTCTGGCTGCCCTTCCTATTGTTTGAATTAAGGAGGTTTTGTTTCTTAAAAAACCTTCTTTATCTGCATCTAAAATTGCCACTAAAGCACATTCTGGAATATCTAGACCTTCTCGAAGTAAATTGACCCCAACCAAGCAATCATAGGTTCCTTGTCTTAAATCTCTAATTATCTCCAGTCTTTCTAGGGTGTCTATGTCGCTATGCATATAAACTGCTTTTAATTTACAATCATTAAAATAATCCGTAATATCTTCAGCCATTTTTTTAGTTAGGGTAGTGATCAATGTTCTAAAACCCTTTTTATTAGTTAACCTGATCTCTTCTAAAACATCATCAATTTGTGTTTTAGCTGGTCTAACTTCACATATTGGATCCAAAAGTCCGGTTGGTCTTATTATTTGCTCGACAATAACGCCGTGTGATTTTTCTAATTCATAATCTCTTGGAGTTGCTGAAACAAATATAGTCTGAGGTCTGAATTTATCCCATTCTTCAAATTTTAATGGCCTATTATCAAGAGCACTTGGCAGGCGAAACCCGTGCTGCACCAAATTACTTTTTCTGGCTAAATCTCCCTTAAACATGCCGTGAATTTGGGGCACTGAGGCGTGGCTTTCATCAACAATTAATAAGGCGTCTTTAGGTAGATATTCAAATAATGTTGGTGGAGATTTTCCGGCTTTTCTTTTAGTTAAATATCTTGAATAATTTTCAATTCCCTTGCATGAACCTGTTTCAATCATCATTTCTAGATCGTAATTTGTTCTTTGCTCTATTCTTTGTGCTTCCAATAATTGTTTACTATCTTCAAAAAAATTAATTCTTTGCCTTAATTCTTCTTTAATATCTGGTATAATGCTTTTAATAGTGTTTTGTGGAGTTACATAATGTGAACTTGGATATATTGTAATTTGCTTTAATTCGTTAAATATTTCGCCAGTTAAAGGATCAAATTCTTCTATTGTTTCAATCTCATCGCCAAACATAGAGATGCGCCAAGCGCTATCCTCAAGATGAGATGGAAATATATTGATAATATCTCCCTTGACCTGAAAATTATTACGAGAAAATACTAAATCATTTCTTTTATATTGTAATTCAACTAATTTTTCTAATAATTTTTGTTGATTAATCTCCTCTCCTATTTCTAATTTAATAATCATGGAAGAGTAGAATTCTGGCGATCCAATGCCATAAATACAAGAAATTGAAGCAATAATTATAGTGTCTTTTCTTTCAAATAAAGCTCTAGTGGCGACATGTCTTAAGCGATCAATTTGTTCATTAATAGCACTATCTTTTTCAATAAAGGTATCAGTTTTGGCAACGTAAGCCTCGGGTTGATAATAATCATAAAATGATACAAAATAACCAATTTCATTTTCAGGAAAAAATTCTTTCATTTCACCATAAAGCTGTGCTGCTAAAGTTTTATTATGGGCCATAATTAGAGTAGGGCGATTTGTCTTGGCGATAATATTGGCCATGGTGAAGGTTTTGCCTGAGCCTGTAACGCCAAGCAATACTTGATTCTGTTCTTGATTTTCTATACCTTCCGTAAGTTTATCGATTGCTTGCGGCTGATCTCCTGCTGGTTTGAATTTGCTACTTAATTTAAAGGCTCTGTCTGACAATTATATTTTTTGATTTAGTTTTTATGGAGCGGGTGAAGGGAATCGAACCCTCACGACTAGCTTGGAAGGCTAGGGCTCTACCGTTGAGCTACACCCGCAATTATGATTGATATCAAAAATGGTGGAGAGGGCAGGATTCGAACCTGCGTACGCTATGCGGGCAGATTTACAGTCTGCTGCCTTTAACCACTCGGCCACCTCTCCATTCTTGAATCACACTACCGAAGTACTGTAACTTTTATTAAAAAAATAATAAAAAATATTAGCTAGTAAATCAATAATTAACATAAGGGGAAGATCATAAAATATTTCTTTGGTAAAATCAACTATTAAAAATAGAAATATTAATCATTGAAATATTTTACCTGTATCGTTCATTTATCCTCAACTATCTACTCTCAATTTATTTTCTTAATTAATTTATATAAATGATTAAATGGAAATATTTTTGGCTTTTTGCCGCTAAGTCTATTGGTAATCATTGATTTAAAGGGTAGGAATTTACTATTTGCGGTTCTTAACATTAGGCTTCTAAGAATTTTGACGCTTATTTTATTATTAGTAAAAATACTAACCATAATATTAGTGCCATGATACATTAATTTTGTATCTTTTACATGTTGTTTATGATAATTTTCAAGAACTTTGTCAGAGCCAATATCTTCATTATTTTCAATTGCTGCATTTATTTCATTTGCTAGATTTTTTTGACCAAGAAGGCCAAGGTTAAAGCCATGCGCTGTTACTGGATGCATTCCAACAGCAGCATCGCCAATTACAGCAAATCTTGTAGCTATAAATTTATCAGCATAGGTAGAAACTAGCGGATATATATAGCGTTTACTAATTAATTTCATTTTACCTAGATATTCTTCCAGATATTCATTGATATCATTATTAAATGATTCTTCGTCAATTTCCATCATTTCTTCAGCAATATTTACAGGTAGAGTTGTAACTATTGATGATGTTTTGCCATTAAGAGGTAATATTGCCATAACTCTGTCTTTATAGAAGCACTCCAAAGCAATATTTTCATGATCTTCCTCATGTTCTATTTTGCAAACCAACATAGCTCTAGCAAAATCATGCATATCTGTTGATATACCCATTTTATTACGCATTTTAGAAAATCTACTATCAGCGCCAATCACTAATTTTGTTTCTATAATTTTATTGTCAGATAAGGTAATTATGGATTTACCTTCTGTTGCCTCTATGTCTAAAATAGAAGTTTTATCAATAATTTCTACATTATTTAATTTATTTACTTCTGTAAAAATAGCTTTTTTAATCATATGGTTGGAAACCAAGTAACCAAGAGCTGCTTTATTAGTATTATTGTTGAAATTTAGAGAATATTTTGAATAGCCGTTTAAAACTTTAGCTTTTTTAATTAAAGATATAGATTTCTCATCTATATTTCCCCAGGCATTAATTTCTTTTAATATTTCGACAGATGGGTGAGTTAGAGCGGTTTCTCTGCCGTCATATTTTGGATTCTCAATATTTTCAAGAGGTGATTTTTCGATAATAGTAATGTTAATGTTATTTTTGGCAATTAAGGCCGCAAGACTAAGTCCAGCAGGACCAGCACCAATAATTACAACATCACTTTTCATAAATTTATTTAAAATATTTTACCAAAAATATGATCAACATTTTTTGTATAATAATTAATATCAAATATCTTTTGTAATTTCTCTTTTGAAATTGCTTTTATGACTTCCTCGTCTTGACAAAGCAATTCAAAGAAATCTATTTTGTCACTCCAAACTTTCATGGCATTTCTTTGTACTATTTTATAAGCATCTTCCCTTGAAACACCAGCTTCATCAATTAAAGCCAACAATATTCTCTGAGAGAAAACTAGCCCATTTAATTGCTTTAGGTTTTTTTCCATATTTTCTGGATAGATCAATAGATTTTCAACCAAGCCAATTAAGCGATTTAGGGCAAAATCAAGAGTTACGGTTGCGTCAGGAGCCAGCATTCTTTCGACAGATGAATGAGAGATGTCTCTTTCATGCCACAGAGCCACATTTTCAAGGGCTGGAGTTACGCTTGATCTAACTATTCTAGCTAATCCTGTTAAATTTTCACTTAAAACAGGATTTCTTTTATGGGGCATGGCAGAGCTGCCTTTTTGACCTTTAGAAAAGAATTCTTCAACTTCTAAAACTTCAGTTCTTTGTAAATGCCGGATTTCAACAGAGATATTTTCAATAGATGAGGCAATAACCCCTAGAACTGAGAAGAAAAAAGCATGACGATCTCTTGGTATTACTTGTGTTGAAATAACTTCCTCCTCTAGGCCCATTTTTTTAGCAACATGTTCTTGAATGAATGGATCTATTGTTGCCATAGTTCCAACGGCGCCAGAAATAGCACAAACCGCAATTTCTTTTCTGGCTTGAATCAATCTTTCTTTATTTCTTTTAAATTCTGCGTAAAATCTTGCCATTTTAAGACCAAATGTTGTTGGCTCGGCGTGTATTCCGTGTGATCTGCCTAAGCAAAGAGTATTTTTATGTTTTAAAGCTTGTTTTTTTAGAATTTCTAATAATTTATCCAAATCTTTAAGTAAGATATCACTAGCCATATCAAGCTGCTTAGAAAGACAGGTATCTAAAACATCAGAGCTTGTCATGCCCTTATGAACATATTTTGAAGGCTCTCCGATTGATTCAGCTAAATTAGTTAAAAAGGCAATAACGTCATGTTTAGTAGTTTTTTCGATTTCTAATATTTGTTCAACATTAAATTTTGCATTCTTGAAAATATGCTCAGCAGTTCCATCTGGGACTTGACCTAATTTTTCCATGGCCTCAACGGCATTTGCTTCTATATCAAGCCAAATTTGATATTTATTTTGATCTGACCATATGTCAGTCATTTCTTTTCTACTATAGCGAGGAATCATGTTTTATATTAATTGAAATTTATATTTTTTGATTAAAATCTACAAAAAGCCTCGCGAAATATGTACATATTACGACTCGTTTTTTATAATTTTTCTTACAAAGAATATTTTGTTATATCATTCATTAAAGAATGGGAATTGGTATAAATCTAACTTGATTTTAGATTAAGATATATTTATGATAAAATCAATGAATTAATAGCCATAATGCCAAAATACATCTTTAATGAATGATACAGGCAAAATATTTTTTAGATAAAAATTATAAAAAACAATCTTTATGAATTTAGATTGCTTATTAATTCTCTGACCAATTTTAAAAATCCAAGATAATGATATTATTTGAGAATATCTCTAATTTAAATTCTATTCCTGTTAAATTTAGATCAAAAATTGAAAAATTAATTAATGGTAACCGTATTATTGATTTACTTTTTTTGCGTCCTTCAGGCATCAATAATAGAAGGTTACTTAAAAATCATTTTGAGGCACAAAATAAAGAACTAATAACAACTATTGTTAAAGTTAAATCTCATGAAAGACCAAGTAGAAAATCTTCGCCATTAAAAATTATTTGTGCCAATGAGTTTGGAGATCTGAGCCTGGTTTTCTTTAAAACTTTTCCTGGCTATATTGACAGAAATTTTGCCATTAATGCGGATATTGCAATTAGTGGAAAAATTGAATTTCTTCAGAGAAATAGTGCGCAAATTACTCATCCTGATTTTGTTTTTAAGCAAGATATGTTAAATAGAATACCACAAATTGAGATTATTTACCCGTTAACCTATGGATTAACCTTAAAACCACTTCGTAAAACAATTTCTGAATCATTACAAAATATACCTAATTTAGAAGAATGGATTGATTCAGATTTAATAAAAAAGATGAGTTGGTTAAGCTTTAATAAGGCTTTAAGAAATATGCATCACCCGAAAAGATTAGAGGATTTAGAGGCGAGCAACAAAGATATTCAAAGATTAGCATTTGATGAATTATTGGCCTCAAATTTAGCTAATATTATAGCTAAGAGAAATAGCTCTCATCAAACTGGTTTAAAAAATAATGCCAAAGGTGAATTGGTAAAGAAAATAATTAGTAATTTATCTTTTACTCTAACCTCTGGTCAAGAAAAAGCCATAGATGAGGTTTTTTTAGATATGAGATCAGATAAAAAAATGCTAAGATTATTACAGGGTGATGTTGGTAGTGGCAAGACAATCATTGCTTTTTTATCGGCAATTTTAGCAGTAGAGGATGGTAAGCAGGCAGCAATCATTGTTCCAATTTCATTATTAGCAGGACAGCATTTTGAAAATCTTTCTAATTTATTAAAAGATTTTGATATTAATATAGAAATTTTAACCTCCAGAACCAAGAAATCTGAAAAAAATAAAATTATTAAAAGGTTAAAATCGGGCGAAATTAATATCATAATTGGTACTCATGCTCTTATTTTTCCAGATATAATATTTCATGATTTATCTTTGATAGTTATTGATGAGCAGCATCGTTTTGGTGTTATGCAAAGGCTTAATTTGGTTAAAAAAGGTAAAGCCCCAGATGTTTTATTAATGAGTGCCACTCCAATTCCAAGAAGTTTAATGATGACTCTTTATGGAGATATGGATATTTCATTACTAACTGAAAAGCCAAGAGATAGAATAAATATTGATACCAGATTAAAACCTATGACAAAAATAAATGAGGTTTACACTGGAATTGAAAGAGCAATCATAAAAGGTGAAAAAATATATTGGATTTGCCCCTTAATAGAGGAGTCAGAGCAGCTTAATTTTAGTAATGTATTAGAGAAATTTGAGATTTTTAAAGAAAGATTTGGTCAAGAAAAGGTGGCCATAATTCACGGTAAGCTAAAAAATCAAGAAAAAGATGATATTATGACAGAATTCTCTAAAAAAGATAGTAAAATACAAATATTATTAGCAACAACCGTTATTGAAGTTGGTATTGACGTTAAAGATGCTACTATTATTGTTATTGAAAATAGTGAAAAATTTGGTCTATCGCAATTGCATCAATTACGAGGAAGAGTAGGGAGGTCTGATCAGCAATCTTATTGTATTCTACTTTATTCTTACGCCTTAAGTGAAACGGGTAGAAAAAGACTGGAAATCATGAAAAATTGCTTTGATGGCTTTAAGGTGGCTCAAGAAGATCTTAATATAAGAGGTTCAGGAAAATTACTTGGAACGAAGCAAAGTGGCTTACCAGATTATATTTTTGCTAATCTTATTTTTCATAGGGATATATTTGAAATTTCTCACAAAAATGCCCAATTAATTTTAAATAAAAATCCTGGCCTGAAGGGCTTAGGAGGTCAAAATATTATAAATCTACTAAAAATATTTAAATATGATAATTGTATTGAATTAATAAAGGGTGGATAGTAATATGATAATTACTTATTTTGGTGAGCGCGGTGGGATTCGAACCCACGACAACCGGATTAAAAGTCAGGTGCTCTACCAACTGAGCTACGCGCTCTTCTTGCTTGTAATTTATAGATAAACAGCAGCAAAAGAGACTAAATTAAATAATAAACAAGTTAAAAAGTCAATAATAAATTATAAGTTTATGGCATTAAAACAAAATTTTTTAATAATTATACCCGTTAGAATGGCTTCAACCAGATTGCCAAATAAGCCTTTGGCAGATATTTTAGGAAAAAGCATGATTCAAAGAGTCTATGAACAAGCAATAAAAGCAGATATTGGTGATGTTGTTATAGCTTGTGATGGTAAAGAAATAGCCGATGAGGTTAAAAAATTTAATGGCAATTATGTTTTAACAGATCCTGACCTTCCATCTGGTACTGATCGTATTTTTGCTGCTTTTAAATCCATTAATCGGGATCATAATTATGATGCAATAATAAATTTACAAGGTGATTTACCAAATATTGATCCCGCTGCAATTAGAATGGCTGCAGAATCTTTAAAAGAAGGTTTTGATATATCAACAATTGCTTCTAAGATGACTAATAAGAACGAAATTCTTGATCCAAATATTGTTAAAATAGCAATTGCTTTTAATGATGATAAAAAAGACGAGGGTCAGGCTTTATATTTTTCTAGATCTCCTATTCCATATAATAAAAATAATGATAGTGATTATTTTCATCATATTGGTATTTATGCTTATAAAAAAGAATCTTTAGAAAAGTTCATTTCTTTAAAGCAAAGCAATTTAGAAAAAATAGAAAGTTTGGAGCAGTTAAGGGCTCTTGAAAATAACATGAAAATAGCAGTGAAAATAGTTGATTTCCATCCACTTTCTATAGACACCATGGATGATTTAAGGCAAATTAGAAATATTATCGCTAATAAATAATAGTAATTTTTTCTATTTGATAAATCTCTGATTGATAATTAGTAATTTTCCTGATTATTCTAATATATTTTTAATATAAATAGTAAATAAATAACTTATAATAGATAAAGTTGTCCATTATTGAGCATTTTTATGTCTTATTGACGAATTAAATCTTTTATATTTGACTAAATTTTTTCTTCATTATATTATATCTTTATGGTTATATAATTCTTCATTATATTATATCAAATTATATTTTTAGATAAGTAATGTAACAAAATATTTTTTAGCAAAAAATATGTAAGTTAGATTACGTATTAATTTTAAAGATAGGAATTTGGTATCATGGTAAATTATTAATAATCATACTTACTTATACCATTTTAACTTCTAAAACAGGTATTGTGTTAAATGATTAAATTCGTCATCTTTTTAGTTAAAATTGACAAAAAGCCTCGTGCAATATGAACATATTGCAGCTTGTTTTTTAACAATTTTACCATAAAAATATTTAGAATTTAATTCATTTGTAAGTTAAAATGGTATTACAGCTAGAAAGGTTAAATTTTGTAGCTATTATATAAATTTTAAAAGGAGAAACCAATGACTAAGCTTTCACAACTAAAAAAACAATGGATTAAAGATTCTTATTTTGTAGAAAATAGTGAAGAATTAGGTCCGGAATTCGAAGTAGCAAGAGAATTAATTAGAGCAAGAATATATGCTAAAATGACTCAAGTTGATGTTGCAAAAGCAATGATTACCACTCAATCAGTTATAGCAAGATTAGAAAGTGGAAGAGCAATACCTACTATTAAAACTATTGATCGTTTTGCTAGAGCTGTTGGTATGACTTTTGAAGTTCGCCTAACTCCTAATAATGATTAATCATATTAATTGTTATTTAAATGTATTTTGTCATTAGCAATTATAATCTTATTAGCTATTTCAAGCTCAGTAAGTATTATATTTAATGTTTTTGCTGAAATATCTAATTCATCAATTAATGTTTGAATTAAAATTGGCGCATAGTTAATTTTATTCAGAATTATTGTGCTTATATCTTTTGTGTCGTCGCCACAGAAGGATTTGTACTGAGATTTATTTTCTTTTTCTTCATACTCCTCTCCATTCTTAATGTAATCATTATTTTTTACTATTCTAGAAGAGATATCATTATATTCTAATTTTTTATAATTAGTTTTATCTTTCAAATTAGAAATTTCTGTTATTTCTGTTAAAATATCATCTTTATTCTCAATTAGTTTTGCCCCCTGTTTAATTAATAGATTTGTTCCTTGATATCTTGGATCAAAAGGTGATCCTGGTACGGCAAATATTTCCCTATTCTGCTCTAAGGCAAAGCGAGATGTTATTAGGCTTCCTGATCTTAATTTTGCTTCAATTACTACAACCCCAAGTGATAATCCTGATATTATTCTATTTCTTTGAGGAAAATGATTTGCTTTTGGTGGTGATCCTATTTTATATTCACTGATTAATAAGCCTTGCTCAATAATATCTTGATAAAGGTTTTTATTCTCATGAGGGTAGATATTATCAATTCCCCCTCCTATAACGGCAATTGTGCCACTATTGATGGCTGCTCTATGTGCAGCTTGATCAATCCCGCGCGCTAGGCCTGAGGCAATAATTATATTCTCCTCACCTAATTCTCTGGAAATTTTTTCAGCAAATTTACAGCCATTAAAAGAAGCATTTCTTGTGCCAATAATTGCAATAATATTTTGATGTATTAAATTAATATTACCTCTGAATGTAAATGCAAGAGGTGGATCTGGAATTTCTTTAAGTAATTCCGGATAATCATCTTCATAAAAAGTAATAATTCTTGCTCCTATTTTTTGACAATCTTCTAATTCTTTTAATATTTCTGCCTCACTGGCTATGGATACTGGTTTTGTTATATTTTTTTGCCTAAGGTAATCATTAATATTCTTAATAGCACTATTGGCGTTGCTAAATTTATTGATAATATTAAAAAATTCTGATCTTTTTAAGCCCTTTGATCTGACAAGCCTTAAGCAGCTAATCTTTTCTGAATTTTTTAAATCTTGATGGTAGTATTTTGAGGTTTCTCTATTATTTTTTGATATAGAAATTTTCTTTGTAATATTTTGTAACATTGCCTAGGTTTGATTGGTGGTGGTTAGTATTATACCAAATACTATCTTGTTATATCAATTACTCAAGAGAGTATTTGACATTATTTATTGGTAGATTCCATTATTATATTATTTTAATTTTTAATTTTATAGCCCCTTTTTAGCATTGCGGATATTATAATCCATAATATAATATTTACCGACAGCATGACGATAATGCCAGTTTCTTTATTGCCATCCATATATCCGGTTAAACCATATCTAAAGCCGTCAATCATGTAGAAAAATGGATTACAATAGGCAATTTTCTGCCAGAATTCTGGCAGATTATGTACGGAATAAAAAGTTCCAGATAAGAATGTTAATGGAGTTATTAGGTAGCTAGTAATTGCTGACATGTGATCAAATGTCTCAGAAACTATTCCACATAGCATGCCAAGAAGCCCCAAAAACATAGTAGCAAAAATAAGGCAAAATACGGCATAGCCAAAATCATGAAATGACATAGGTACAAAAATATAGATTGCACAAAATGCTGCAATTCCAACCATTATCCCACGCAAAGCTGCCCCACTAACCATTGCAACTAGAATCTCATTGCTGCTAATAGGTGGAATAAGATAGTCAATGATATGGCCAAGAACTTTACCCATAACAAAAGAGCTAGAGGTATTAGCAAAGGCATTTTGCATTGCCGCCATGATTATCAAACCCGGAGCCATAAAAACTTTAAAGTCTATGTCATTAATGTCTTTTAGGCGATCGCCAATTGCTAAAGAAAAAATTGCCAATAACAATAAGGCATTTATAACTGGCGATAATATGGTTTGGTGATATACTTTTAAAAATCTTAAAGTCTCTTTTTTAAATAAATTCCAGGCTCCATAGTAATTAATGTCAGAAATCATTGATTTATTTCTTTTTATAATTTATATTGTTGAATAATATAGCGCTATTTTATTCTAAAGTATAGCGCTTAATGCCAAATCACATCTTTAATGAATGATACAGGCAAAATATTTTTAGATAAAATTATAAAAGAGAGTCGTTAGTATGTTTATATTTTAACGAGACTTTCTATGATTTTAATCAAAAAATATGAAGTTAGATTATTTATTATTTTACCCCATTCTAAAGATGTGAATTGTCATAATACCAAATCCCAATTTTAATTAAATAATATTATGTTACAAGATTTAAATAATCTTAAAGAGGATTTTTTTAGTAAAATATCCAAAATATCAACCATAGAAGAACTTGAAGATATTAGAGTTAGTTTTTTGGGTAAAAAAGGTAGCTTTACCACTTTAATGCAAAATTTAAGAAATTTAAATAATGAAGAAAAGAGGCTTGCAGGAAGTGAGCTTAATAAAACAAAAATTGAGATTGTTGGTATCGTTCAGCAAAAAAAAGAAGAATTTGAGTTAATAAATTTAAATAAGAAATTAGAGGAAGAAAAAATTGATCTAACTGAGCCGGTTAGAAATACCAATAAAGGCCTCTTACATCCAATTAATAAAGTTATGCTTGAGGTTGATGATATATTCTCTAAAATGGGATTTATTATGGCTGATGGCCCTGAAATAGAAGATGATTTTCATAATTTTAGCGCCTTAAATATTGATGAAAATCATCCAGCAAGACAAATGCAGGATACCTTTTATCTGAGGGGTGAAAATACTCTACTTCGTACTCATACATCAAGCGTTCAAATTCGCAAAATGATGAAAGATAAAGCTCCAATTAAGATAATTACAATGGGCAAGGTTTATCGTCGAGATTCCGATCAGACTCACACGCCAATGTTTCATCAGGTTGAGGGGCTTTTAGTGGATGAAAATATCAATATGGGTAATTTAAAATGGGTTTTGGAAAAATTTCTCAAAGAGTTTTTTGAGATTGATGAAATATCTATGCGTTTTCGTCCAAGTTTCTTTCCATTTACAGAACCTTCGGCTGAATTGGATATTGGCTATAAAACTGAAAATAACCAAATTAAAATAGGTGGTAACGAGAAATTTATGGAGATACTTGGCTGTGGCATGGTTCATCCTAATGTTTTAAAGAATGTTAATATTGATCCTGAGAAATATCAAGGGTTTGCTTTTGGCATAGGTATTGAGAGGTTATGCATGTTAAAATATGGCGTAACTGATCTTAGGATGTTCTTTGAAAACGATATCCGCTTCTTAAAGCATTTTGGCTTTAGTGGAAAATAATATTAAACTATATATTTTATGAAAAGTTACGAATTATTTGTTAATTGGTCTTATTTTTTAACCTTCTTCATAATTATTATTTTTACCATTATTAATTTATTGTCATATCGCAAGAATTCTCGTAAATTAGCATCCTTACTAAAAGATAATGATAGAAAAAATAAAAATTAACAAAAAAAGAAAGCAAAAAAGAATCTTGTTTATCTTTTTTGCTTTTTTTATTTCAGTAACGTCTTTAATATTTATTATTAAGAATTTTAAGGATAATATTATTTTCTTTTACTCCCCAAGTGAAATCACTATAGACATTAAATCCTCTGGCAAAATTATAAAAGTTGGTGGTTTAGTTAAGAAAGGAAGTATTAAAAAATCTAAAAATAGGGAATTAATTTTTACCATTACAGACTTAAAGGATGATCTTGTAATTAATTTCAATAAAATTCCTCCAGATCTATTTAGGGAGGGTCAAGGTATTATTGCTACCGGTCAATTTAATCAAGAGAAAGATATTTTTATTGCCAGTGAATTATTGGCAAAGCATGATGAAAATTATATGCCTTTAGAGGTAAAGAATTCTTTATATCCCAAAGAGTAATTAATAATATCATTTAATAAAATAACTGTTTTAGAAGTTAAAATGGTATAATACTAAAATCCATTTTTAAATAGCTTATATTCAAAATATTTTTTAATTAAGAGGGGTAAAGAGGATAGGTCTATTTAATTATTTTAAAGGTGGGGCAATGTTAATTTGTATCAAAATAGAACATATATTATGTTAAATTAATACAGTATGTATTAAAATGATACATATTAATAGTGGATAAGGAACTTATAATCTATATTTAGAAATGGTGCTATTCATGCTCCAGCTACTAATTATACTCACTTTTTCAATCAGGTATTTCTCCATATTGCTAAAATCAGTAGTTGAGAAAATATAAGTTCCTTTTTTGCAGTTACTCATTATTTTTTCAGCAATGTCATTATTATTGTCTTTGGCAAAACAAATATTATTAGTAAATATAATATCAAATTCCTCATAATTAAACATCTTATCAAAGAAGTTTTTATTAAAAAATTCAACATTATTTTTAATTTTTGCACCTGAATGTTTAAGTAAATCTTGTGATGCGTGAAATCTAGCTTCAGACAATTCAATGCCTATGGATTTTTTTAATTCAGGATAGAACTTTTTAACAGCTAATGTTATCCTGCCCCTGCCAGAACCAAGATCAACAAATGTTTTATCCTTTTTGTCTATGTCAATATGGTCAAGTAAATACCTAACGCTATTATCAAGAACTTCGCCATAGGTTTTATCTTTAGTATATCCTAAATTTTCAAATGTTTTATCATCTTTATCCGTTAGCGATACATGGATATTTTCAAATTTAACATCTGATGAGCGTCTAATTCTTTGCTTTAAATTATTGTCAATACAGTGAATATTATCAACGCTATCTTTAACTAATTTCAAGCCAAGGTCATAGCTATTTTTCATATCTTCAGATACGTATTTAATACAATAAGGATCTTTTTTTACTGCGCCAAAAGCAATATCAATATCATTTTTTAATTCTGATGATAGATATTTGATAAATCTTGGATTTATTTTATCAATAAATAATAGGGCAATGTTTTTATCAATATTTAATTCTGACATATCTTGCTGTAAAATATTATAATAAATAAATTTATAAGTATCTTGATTGTCAAAACATTTTTGTATGAAATCTTCGTTATTTCTAAATTTTTGTTCAGGATCTTTTAATATTGCAAATAATATTTCAGGATTTTTATGAACCGTTTCTAGTAATAATTTCTTATTCGATTTAATTTCATTGCTCAGTTTTTGATAGGATCCTGAGCTTTTCATACTCTCTTCAATAAATTTTCTAAAAGGGCTAGTTTCTTTATTATATTTAGCGCCATTTTTTAGTAAAATAGTACATATGTCATAGGCCTTTTCTTTGCAGGCTACTTCCAAGGCTTTGTCAAATTGCTCAGCAGTGACTAGATGGCGATATTTTTCAATTAAAATTAAAACCTTTTCTTTTTTGACGTCATTTAAAAATATGTCTATCGATTTGATTAGTAGATTACCTACACTACCTCCAAAATCAATTAATTTCTGTAGTAAAATTTCATTATACCAGCCAACCCAACAAAATGCTTCATGCATTAGTTTGCCTTTGGTTTCTTTGGTTATTTTATCTCCGTATAATCTCAAGAATAAATCCAATTCCTTTATTCTTTCCTCTTTGGTTCTATTTTTATAGCCAGCAAAATAATCAACTAACTCCATTAAGATTTCATTAAAATCTTTGTCTTTTAAATCAGCTTTATCTGCCGATAATTCTATTAGCTCTAAATTAACATATCTAATTGATAATAGATGCCATCTAGCTAAGCAATATTTATAAATATCCTTATCTATGTAGGATCCAAAATTATTAATATAAGAAATTAGAATATCTCTTGATTCATCAATTGCCAATAAATAAAAATATATAATGTTAAAATCCAAACTTGGATTCAATAATTTTTCTATATCTATTTTGCTTATTTTGTCTTTATCTAGGTCGCTTAAATTGCTTATAAAATCTATATTATCATGATGAATCCTATCTAGATTGTAATCTTTAAAATCTAGAGATTTAATTATGGCATCTTTCGAGATATCTGATTGATTTTCATTAAAAAATGGTATGAGATATTTATTTTGTAGTTTTTTGGAGTTTACTGCATTGCAGATCTCATTAATTTTTAATGGATTTGTAAATTCTGATTTATTTGCAGTATTAATATAGTAATCAAAGTCAGAGAATAGTTTATCAGAAGATTCTTTTTCCATGAGATCGAGATGTAAAAGCGGATCATTTAAATCTTTATATTTTGAAATTGTAGCATTACCTAGTTTAATTTCTTTATAATGAAAATCTCTATATTCTTTATAATTCTCCAATAATTCTGAATCTTTTTCTTGTTCAGATCTCCTGTTAAGACTGTCACTAGCTGCACTTTCTTTATTAAAAAAATAAACAAAAATATTATGATCAGTGTTTAATAATAATGTTTTAAGAATATAGCAATCATTAATTGAACCTGCAAAATACATGGTAATTTTAGATTCTTTTTGCTTAATTTGGTGATTGAAATAGCTATGCAGACTGATCACTTTGGAGGTGTGTTGTTTATTTATAGTGGTGCCCGAACGCGGATTTGAACCACGGACACAAGGATTTTCAGTCCTTTGCTCTACCAACTGAGCTATTCGGGCATATTTAAGAAAAAATTATAATATTAGTTTTTTATTTTGCAAGTTGCTTTTATTATTAGCTATTTATATAATAAGTCCATCTTTAGAATGCTTAATACCAATTCTTAATCTTTAATGAATAATACAGGCAAAATATTTTTTAGATAAAAATTACAAAAGAGAGTCGTTAGTATGTTCATATTTCATAATATTTTTCATGGGCTTTTTATGATTTTAATCAAAAAATATGAAGTTAGATTATTTATTATTTTAACTTAATTTTAAAGATGGGAATTGCTATAAGAATAATAAATAATAATTTAATTAACATAAAATGTCTTTAAAATGTGGTATAGTTGGCCTGCCGAATGTAGGTAAATCAACTTTATTTAATGCCTTAACTCAAACAGCAAATGCTCAAGCTGCTAATTATCCATTTTGTACTATTGAGCCTAATAGTGGTAGTGTTGCAGTTAGTGATAAAAGACTAGAAAAGCTTGCAAAAATAGCTAATTCACAAGAAATAATACCAACACAAATCGAATTTGTTGATATTGCTGGTCTTGTTAAAGGGGCTAGTAAAGGAGAGGGTTTGGGTAATAAATTCTTATCACATATCAGGGAAGTGGATGCTATAATTAATGTAATTAGATGTTTTGAAGATGAAAATATCACTCATGTTGAGGGAGGTGTTGATGTTTTACGCGATATTGAATTGATACAAATAGAGCTAATTCTGTCAGATCTTGAAAGCTTAGAAAAAAGATTACCTAATTTAGAAAAAAAGGCGAAAAATAGCAAAGATAAGGAGCTTCTTATTCAAATTGATCTAATGAAAAGAGTTATCCCATTATTATCAGAGGGGAAACTGGCTTCTATTATTGAATTAAAAGACGCTGAAGAGAGAATGGTTTTTAAGAATTTGCAACTAATAACTGCTAAGCCTCAGCTTTTTATTGGCAATTTGAGTGAAGAGGAAATTATATCTGGAAATAAGTTCTATGATATTCTGGAAAATTTTGGTAAAGAAAATAATTTGCCAATATTAAAAATATCAGCTCAATTAGAATCGGAGATAGCAATTTTAGAAAGCGATGAAGAGAAAAAAGAATTTTTAGAAACGGTTGGTTTAAAAGAAGCCGGATTGTCACAGATTATTAAGGCAAGTCATAATTTGTTAGGATTAATTACCTTTTTTACCGTTGGACCAAAAGAATGTCACGCCTGGAATGTGCAAAATAATGCTACAGCACCCAAGGCTGCCGGAGTAATACATACTGATTTTGAAACAGGTTTTATTAGGGCGGAGACCATATCATATAATGATTATATAGAATTTAACGGCGAAGAAGG
The DNA here is from genome assembly GCA_905478245.1 of uncultured Rickettsiales bacterium. Lineage (GTDB taxonomy): Bacteria > Pseudomonadota > Alphaproteobacteria > Rickettsiales > UBA1997 > CAJQHT01. The sequence continues at coordinate 17,371 of CAJQHT010000015.1, forward strand.
CTGCAAAAATGCTGGAAAATTAAGATTAGAAGGTAGGGAATATTTAGTTAATGATGGTGATATATTTCATTTTAGATTTAATAATTAAAGACTCCTGTAGATAGATCTTTTCGACTAAATCTTATTTAAATGATTTTATGGCATATTCAACCCCTTTTTTATGGTCCCATATGTAAGAAATGACAGCTATTTCATCCGCTCCCTTATTGGTTAATTGTTGATAATTTTGATTATCAATTCCGCCAATACATATTACGGGTATGTTAGTTAAATATTTACAGTATTTTATTAAGTCTACACTTGGCTTACCCTGTGATTTCTTAGTTTTACTGTCAAAGAAAGCTCCTAGGGATATATAATTAACATTTGCGTCAATAGCTTCTTTTATTCTATTTTCTTGATCATAACAGCTAGCGCCAATAATAAAATTCTTGGGAGCTGATTTCTTGATGATAGAAATTTTACCATCCGTGTTTCCCAAATGAACTCCTTGAGATTTTATTTTTAAAGCTAAATCAAAATTATCATTTAAAATAAAAGGTACATTATATTTCTTGCAGATATTTTGTAATTTTATAGCATTATCTTCTATTTCTTGTTCTGGTATATTTTTTAATCGTAACTGAAATCTTGATATTCTTTTGGTTGCAAGAGCTTGTTCTAATTTTAAAGAAAAATTCTGTAAATTGATTTTAGGTGGGCTGATAAGATATATTTTTACCATTTTGAAATGTTTAATATCATTTAATAAAATAGCTGTTTTAGAAGTTAAAATGGTATAAGTAGCTAAATTTAACTACATATTATTCTTTTTTCTAAAAAATGTAGGTATGTTTAAGACATCATCTTCAGAAGAATTATTATCTTGAGGTGAGTTGTCGTCTTTGCTTGATATTAAGTCCTCTTCTTTAGGTAGTTCATCCATTGTGTTGTCATGAAAGGTGAAGTCTAGCATTTTTTGATCTTCTTCCACTTTTTCTTTTTTTTCAATTTTCTTACTTTCCGGTTTATCTTGTTTTTTGCCTGTTATAAATCTAAATAAACTAAATCCGTTATTATTTTCTGATTTATCGTCCTCTGTTGCATTAGCATTTCCTTCATCACTTCCTTCTTCTATTTGAGTTGTGATTTCATTATTATCATTATCTGCAGCTATATTACTATCAATGGGTGTATTAGATACTTCTAAATCTATTACTTTTTTATTAGATTCTAGGTTTTGCTCTATTGCACCTTGATCTTCCGCGCCATAATCAGTTAAATCCTTTTCTGGTTGAAAATTCTCAGGATTTATTTCGCCAATAGATAAATTATCATGCTTTATATCAGAGGGGTCAAAAAATGCTGGGATATCATCTTCTTGTGTAGTGCCTTCTGTCATTGAGGATGTTAAATTATCATATTCCATAACATCAATTCCGGTAGCCACCACAGAAACTCTGATTTTGCCATTCATATTTTCATTAAATGCAGAGCCAAAAATTATATTAGCATTTTCATCAACCTGTTTTCTTATTTCATTGACAGCTTGATCAGCTTCAAATAATGTCATATCAGTTCCACCTGTCATATTTACCAGTACTCCTCTAGCTCCCTTGATTGAAACATCATCCAAAAGTGGATTAGATATAGCTTCTTGACAGGCGACAATTGCTCTATTTTCACCCTCAGCCTCTCCTGTGCCCATCATTGCTTTGCCCATTTTTGTCATAATAGTTTTAATATCAGCAAAATCAAGATTAACCAAGCCGGGCATTGTAATAAGATCTGTGATGCCCCTAACTCCAGCATGTAAAACATTATCAGCCATTTTAAAGGCTGATTCAAATGTGGTATTTTCAGTTGCTATTCTAAATAAATTTTGATTTGGTATGACTATTAACGTATCAACATATTTTTTTAACTCCTCTATACCCTTAAGAGCGGATTCCATGCGATATTTTCCTTCAAAATCAAATGGTTTAGTAATTACACCTACTGTTAATATGTCTTTTTCTTTTGCTGCTCTTGCAATGACAGGGGCTGCACCGGTTCCGGTTCCTCCACCCATTCCAGCGGTAATAAAAACCATATTATTGCCTTCTAAATAATGATTTATTTCATCAATATTTTCTTCTGCTGCACTTTTGCCACAATCAGGAACTGATCCGGCGCCAAGACCTTTTGTTACATTTAATCCTAGTTGAATTCTGTTGGATGCTAGAGAATTTTGCAGTGATTGTGCATCAGTGTTGGCAGCAATAAATTCTACACCCTCTAGATTGGAGTTAATCATGTTATTTAAAGCGTTTCCTCCAGCTCCCCCTACACCAAAAACTGATATTTTTGGCTTTATAACTGTAACTTCTGGTATTGTGATATTTAGTGACATTTTTTTAAAATATTTTCTTAATCAAATATAGTTTAATTTATTTATATTTCCAATAATAAATTTTGATTTTATGATTTTTAATAAACTCCCTAAAATTAAATTAATCTTAAATATAATTTAATATAAATTCAAGATATTATTTGTTTTTTATTACCAGTACTGTTTCCTGTTTTTATAATTCTCGTATAATATCGGCAAATATTTGTGCCGGTAAAGATCCTCCTGTAATATTGTTGGTTGCAGAATTATCATCATTTCCTATCCAGATTCCAATAATATTATCATCGTCAAATCCAATAAACCAAGCATCTTGATAATTTTGTGTTGTACCAGTTTTTCCATGAATATTATTTGAAATATTTGCTCTTCTGCCAGTGCCATTTTCAACAACCTCTCTGAGAATATTTTTTAATTTATAAATTGAATCATATTCTATTATTTGACCAAGTCCAGAGGAGTATCTTTCATATAAAATATTTCCATCTTGATCTTTTATTTTATTAATATGGTGAGGTATGATTCCTTGGCCATCATTGGCGATGACATTAAAAGCAGTTACTAATTCTATTAAACTGGCCTGTGTGGTGCCAAGTGATATTGTTGGGTCATATTTGTCTATGTCGCTAAAAATTCCCATCTTTCGAGAGATTTTAACCAGCTTTTCTTTATCTATATCCTGAAATAATTGAATGGCAATAGAATTTAATGATTTTGCAAAAGCTTCTTTTAATGTAACTTCTCCATAATATTTATTGTTATAATTTTCTGGATGCCAATCTCCGATATTAATAATTTTATCTTCCCTTCTATCATTTTCATCGTATTTTTCATTAAAGGCCTGTAGATAGATAAAAGTTTTAAATATTGAGCCAATTTGTCTTTTGGCATTAATAGCTCTATTGAATTGACTTTCTTGGTAATTCTTACCTCCAATCATAGCTTTTATTGCTCCATCTTTATTCATGATAATTGCTGCAATTTGACTTTTCCCTATTTTATCTCCATATTCTTTTACATACCTATCGATAACATCCTCAGCTTTATTCTGAGCATTATAATCTAAAGTTGTTTCGATTGAGAAAAAATTACTATCTTTTTGTTGGCTGGATAGAAAATCGTCAAAATTATTCGTGGTATAATTTGCAAAATATAATTTTTGCATTTTATCGGTTTTATAATTTATATTATTTGATATATTAATAATTTCATTTTTATTTAAATATCCGGCATTTGTCATATTTTTTAGAACCTGATTTGTTCTAATTTCAGCTAATTCTTGGTTATTGTTAGGTGATAATTTTGATGGTGCTTTTAGGAGTCCAGCTAGCATTGCTGATTGATTTAAGTTTAAACCCCAAACATTTTTCTTAAAATAATGCTTACTTGCACTTGATACTCCATAATTACCTTCTCCAAAATAGGCTCTATTTAGATATAAAGTCAAGATCTGTTCCTTGCTAAAAATTCTTTCTAATTTTATTGCTAGCAGTAATTCCTGAATTTTTCTTTTCATTGTTTTTCTGGAGTCAAAATAAAGTAATTTTGCTAATTGCTGAGTTATAGTGCTGCCGCCCTGAACTATATACCCAGCCTTGATATTTCTGTAAAAAGCACGAAATGTTCCAATTATATCAAAACCTCCATGATTAAAAAATCTTCTATCTTCAGTTGCGATAACGGCATTAATTAGATTTTGAGGAAGTTGATTATAATTTATTTGATCATTATAATTATCACCAATTGTAGTAATCTTATTGCCGTTTGAATACAATATTTCTATAGTCTTCTCATTTTTAATAATCTGTATTTTATCTGAATTTGGCAGATCGTGATAATAATAGGCAAAAATAATAAAGCCTAATACAGCAAGCCAAGGAAGCAAGATGGCAATATATTTTAAAATTCTTTTGATTAATTTATTCATTGACTTGAAGATGGGTTAAATTATAATTATATCATTCATTTTAATTAAAGATTTAGTTTTTAACTATTTTGTTTTAAATTTACAAGTAAATGTTTGATAGAATTAATTGGATAAATCCCTTAAAGATAGCTAATAATATTTCTTTAGATGTTAATTATCAAGAAAATTGGGTATTTTTATATAGTGGGTTAAATTCTAAGATCAAAAATTCAAAATCTTATTTAGCACTATATCCAAAAGAAGAATTTCTTTTTAATGATTTTGAAGAGGTAGATTTAAATTCAAAAGATATTAATTTTGCCTTATTTGGCTATTTAGGATATGGATTAAAGAATTCAATTGAGAAACTGCCTGATGATCAAGACTATAATATCAAAACTCCAAATGGCTATTTAGTTAATTTTAATTTAGTTTTAGAATTTGATCATAAAAACAAGAAAATCAATTACTTTTGTACGAATAAATTTTATTATAATAAGTTTAACGAATTTTATCTGAAAAATCAAAAAATCAACATAGAAGATATAGAGATTTCTAATTTAGCATCAAATTTTACCAAGAAAGAATATTTAGAAAAAGTTCGCAATATCAAGAGTAGAATTATTGAGGGAGATTTATACCAAGCAAATTTAACTAGAAAATTTCATGGCATTATTAATATCTCAAGAAATTTTAATATTTTTCTTAAATTAAATAAAGAAAGTCCTGGAAATTATAGCTCATTTATGAGATTGGGGGGAAGTAGTATAATTTCTTCAAGTCCTGAATTATTCTTAAATATCAATAAAAATGGTCAAGTAAAATCATCTCCAATAAAAGGAACTTCTCCAAGAATGTTAAGAGAAAGAAAAAAAGATATTATTTCTAGAAATATGTTAAAAAATTGTCAAAAAGAGCAATCTGAGAATCTTATGATTGTTGATTTGGTTAGAAATGATCTGAGTAGAAGTTGCAAAGCTAAAACGGTAAAAGTTAAAAATTTATTTAAAATTCATAGCTATAAAACAATACATCACATGTCATCAGATATAATTGGATTAATAGATAAAAATAATAGTAATCTTGATGTTATCAAAAATTGCTTCCCTCCAGCTTCAATGACAGGAACTCCAAAAATTAAAGCTATGGAAGTATGTAGTGGTTTAGAAAAAGTCAAGAGGGGTATTTATAGTGGTTCAATAGGCTTTATTTCAAAAACTAAATGTAAATTATCTGTGGTTATTAGAACGATAATAATTCAAGAAAATAATTTTGAATTTCAGGTGGGTGGAGCAATTACTCATGGGTCAGACCCTGATAAAGAATGGTTAGAGACTATTGATAAAGCTAAAGGAATAGCAAAATCCATTAACATAAAATTAAGAAATTTAAAGAAAATTTAATTTTTTTATACTAAATTACCAGTCAACTCTTACTGGTTCAGCTTGGAACAAATAATTCTATCTATCTTGACATTTATTATCCAAAAATCTATAATAGTTTTGTTTGATGATTTATCAAATTTACTTCTAGGTAAGTTTGTCATCATGACCATTCTATTTAAAATATTAATATATCAAATAATTTTAAATAGGTATTATTTCAATTTCACTAAGGATTAAATTCTGTTTATTTTTATAGACTTATATTTAATGTAATTGGCGCTATGTCGCTAATAATAAGATAGAATTATTTTAGTTCTATCGCAATTATTCTAATTGATAATTATATTATTTAAAAATTAATTAGAATTATATATTAACAAATTATTTTCAAAGTATGAAACATTTAAAGAAATTATGGGTTCAGGTTGTTTTAGGATTAGTTCTAGGGGTAACTGTTGGTGTTGTTTTTAAGGAACAAGCTGCTGATTTAAAAATATTAGGTAAAATATTTATCAAATTAATCAAAATGGTTATTGTGCCATTAATTTTCTTTGCTCTTTTGTCGGGTATTACCTCAATTGCTGATGGGCAAGATTTTAAATCTTTAGGAATTAAGGGTTTTGTTAGCTACTTATTTACAGCTATGTTTGCTGTATTAATTGGTTTATTTACAGGTGTTGTATTTAAGCCGGGTGAAGGTGTTGATTTATCTGGAATTTCAAATGGCGCAACTCCAACCGCCACTATTCCTCCTTCAGCTACTGAATTCTTACTTAATCTTATACCTTCAAATCCTATAGACGCAATGGCTAGTGGTAATTTCTTGCAATTAATTGTATTTACAATTTTCACAGGTGTTACTATAAATTTAATAGGTGATAAAGCTAGGCCAGTCAAGCAAGTTATTGATAGCTCTGCTCAAATTATGTTCCAAATGATCGGAGCGATAGTTAAATTAGCTCCATATGGTGTGTTTGGGTTTATTGCCTCTGTTATCGGAACTCAAGGTATTGAGGTATTAGCATCTTTAGGAAAATTAATAGTTGCAGTTATGGCTGCTTGTGTATTTCAATATATTATCTTTGGTGTTATGCTTTTCTTTATTGGGCGAGTTAATCCATTGCCATTTTATAGAAAAATGCTATTTACACAATCTTTGGCTTTTGCCACAAGTAGTAGCAAGGCAACTCTATCAACTGCAATGGATCAATTACAAGGTAGATTAGGTGTTTCAAAAACTAGTACAAATTTCCTACTTCCTTTAGGAGCTTGTATTAACATGGATGGCACCGCTATTTATCTTGGTATAGTCGCTGTATTTTTTGCTCAAGCTTTTGGTATAACATTAGAAACACATGATTACTTAATGCTTGTTCTAACTTGTACTCTTGGCTCTATTGGTGCAGCTGGAATACCGAGTGGTTCAATTATCTTTATGGGTATGGTGCTAACATCTGTTGGAATTCCTTTGGAAGGTATTGCTCTTATTTTGGGTGTAGATAGAATCCTAGATATGGTTCGTACTACTATCAATATAACGGGTGACTCAACTATAACTTTAATGGTTGACAGCACTGAGGGAACTCTAGATGAGAAGTTATATTATTCGAAAGACGTATAATTCTTGTTTTTTTAAGATAGATCTTGGCTGTAAAGCTAAGGTCTATCTTGATTAAGTTTTTTTAAAAATTAAAAATTTAAGAAATTTTATTCTTTAATTAAATTTATTCATTACTCTCCTCTCTATATCTTAAAATATATAATGAAAAAGTTATTACCTTTTCTTTTCTTTTCTTTTCTTTTGTTCTCTAGCGTAAATGCCTTATCTGGCGAAATATCTAATAAATATAAAGATGATATTAATAAAATAGAAAATTATTTTAATAATATTAAGTATTTAAGCTCTATTTTTTTACAAGAATCTTCAGACGGCTCTGTCACATATGGTAAATTTTATCTTTCGCGTCCAGGAAAGATGAGAATAGAATATCAAGAACCTTCAGAGATAGTCATCGTAGTTAATGGAGGTGTTTTAACTTATCAAGATGTTGAATTGGAAGAAACTTCTTATTTAAGAACTAATAGTACGCCAGCATCATTTCTAACAAGGAAAAATATATCATTCTTTGCTAAAGATATAGAAATTACCAATATCTCCAAAAAGAATGACATTATACGGGTTTCTTTAATAAAGAAAAATAAAAAAGAAGCAGGAGAATTTACCTTAGTTTTTCAAGAGAATCCTATTAAATTTCTTAAAATGGAAGTGAAAAATGATATGGATCAAATAACTGCAATTACCCTTGAAAATCATGATTTTAAAAGTAAGATTAGTAAAAAATTATTTATAATTAAAAATAATCAGCTACCATAATATTTATGTCTATTAGAATAAATAATAGAAGAAGAATTAAAAAAGAACCAATTAAAGACATCAATATAACGCCATTTGTAGATGTTTTATTGGTATTGTTAATTATTTTTATGGTGGCAGCTCCAATGATGACGGGAAGTGTAAATATTGACCTACCATCAGGATCCAGCAAATCTATCTCAGAAGATGTTCCTCCGATTTCAGTAACTATAAAAAAAGATGGCGTAATTTTTCTTCAAGATAACCTTATCAAGCTTAATAATTTACCAAGAAAGATTCTAAGGGCAGCAAATAATGATATTGGTATTAAGATATTTGTTAGGGCTGATAAGAAAATTGATTATGGTAGAGTTATGGAAATAGTCAAGATAATCAATTTAACAGGTTTTAGTAAAGTTGTTCTTGTAACAGAATTACAATAAAAATGATTCGTAATCTTCTTTACTCTTTATCATTACATATATTAATTATTCTGGTTATATATCTGAATTTTAACTTTCAGGAATTTGTTGAAATTAAATCAGATCAACCTATCACCATTAGCTTTGTTTCTATAAAAGAAGAAAAAATACCAGTAATAATTAGTAAAAAGGCTAAAGACAAGACTATTAAATCAAAAATTATACAAAAAAAGAAAAGTAAAAAAATTAAGAAAAAAAAGATTACAAAGATCATAAAAAAGCCAAAATTAGAAAAGAAAGATAAAAAAAAGAAATCTAGAATAGTTAAAAAAGAATTAAAGAAAGCTCAGGAGAGGGAAGTTAAAAATGGTAAGAATAAAAGAAAAGCCTCAATATTAAAGAAAAACCAGAATGTTGAAAAATTAAAAACCATTAATCTCTTGGGGCGAGAAAGGAATAATTTTATATTTCAAATTAAAAGATGTTACAGAAATGCCATACAGGAATCTTCTCAAATTAGCTCAATACCAATAAAGATAAGTGTTAATTTAAACATTAATGGTTCTGCTAAGCTTTCATCGATTAAAATACTTAATGAAGATAGATTTCACAATTTTCAAGATGACCTAAAAATAGCTTTACTTAATGCACAAAGAACTCTGGAAATATGTTCCCCAATTCGTAATTTGCCAAAAAATAAATATGAAATCTGGCAAGAAATAGAGCTTATATTTGATTCAGAAAATGGATTATTTTAGTTAAAATGGTATTATATACCTGGGATAAATGGAATATCGACAAACGGAATACAGCCAGTTGCAGAAAATAAAACAAATATAGTAGTTATTTTTAGTATGATATTCATAATATTGGTTTAATAGTTTATTAATAATATAATTACAAAGTAACACCAAAAACTTTCCGTAAAAGAAAAGAATTTGATATTAAAATAAGGACTCGTCAAAATTATTTGTAGTATATCTTGCTATTTTGATATTATTATCCCAGAAATTCTTTTGAAGTCCAGCTTTTATTTTTAAGTGGTTAATAAAATCTTGTTTATTTTTAATTTCATTCCAAACTGAAGGTAGGAAAGTTACTCTTTTATTACCAGATGTTAATATTAAGCCATCAATATTAGGTCGAATTTTATTTAATAAATCTTTTTCGGAGGTAAATTCTAAATTTTCTGATGGATTTAATATTGAAATTGAGATTTTTACATCATCTAATTCATTTTTTGTCAATTTGCTAAATCTATTATCCAAAAAAGCAGCACTGTAAGCATTAAAGGCAACATCTTGCAATATATCTCTACTGGCTTCAAGCGAACCAATACATCCCCTTAATTTATCATCCATGGTAAGAGTGACAAATGTTGCCCTTGGGTCTAAGTTAAATTCTAGAGCACTATCCAAAAATTCAGGAGTGTCATAATTATTTTCCAGTGAATATTCAATTATCTCTCTTGCAATTGCTAATAGCTCTTGCTTATGTGGTTTTGACATTATTTCTCCTAGATTTTCTTTTGTTGCGCAGTAAAATGCCCCATAGCCCACAACTCCATTATCATCCTGTTCAACATTTTTATTATCAATGATGATGTCTCCTGAGTTGCAAAAATCGATAATATTAATATCTAATTTTTTCTTTTTAGCAACTTGCATCAATCCGCAAACCGGAAGAAAGCCGCATAATTTTTCCGTATCCAATTCTGATATTTCTAGCTTTTCTATATCTTTGCAAGTTTTAGCATCTGTTACATATGCTTCTTCGTAAGGGTGATAATGGCTAAGATCTGTACTGATGATGATTAAAGTTTCATCATTGCCCCATAATTTCTCAATTATTTCACTGGATTGATCTATGTTGCAATTTCCAACTAAAATAGGGGTTATTTTTATAGAATCATTGAATATTTTTTGCAAAAATGGTATATGAACTTCTAGGCTATGTTCATCTTTATGTATTTTGTCAGAAATACAAATATTAATATCTGTTTTTAAGGATTTAATGATATCTTGATCAATTTTTACTTTCCCAAGCGGTGTTTCAAAATATTCACTTGCAGGAAGTGCAAAACCATCAAATGAACTATGGTGTGATGGTCCAATTAAAATTACTCTCTTAATGCTATCTTTTATTTTTGCCAAAGGTTTATAGGCAGATGCCGCAACTTGCCCACTATATATATAGCCAGCATGGGGAACTATAATCGCTTTTGGTTTTGCTTCCAAGCTAGGAGCTTTATTCAAAAAATGATCCAGCATTTGATCTAAATGGTCTTTATTGTCTGGATAGAATGTTCCTGATACTGCTGCTTTTCTAATTTTTGACATATAATTATTAAGGAATTTATTTATTTTAAGAAATTAATAGGACCATTACTGCTGCCAGCAATGAATTGTTCCAAATATTTATTTTTAGAATTATCAATATCTTTAATATCTCCAAACCAGATAATTTTTCCTTCATAAAGCATGGCAACTTTATCGGCAATTTTGCGAGCAGAATGCATGTCATGCGTAATTGTTACGGTTGTAGCCCCAAGTTCTTTTGAATTTTTAACTATTAGATCATTAATAACATCAGCCATGATGGGGTCTAAACCTGTCGTAGGTTCATCAAAAAATATAATTTCAGGATCGGTGGCAATTGACCTGGCAAGAGATGCTCTTTTTTGCATGCCCCCAGATAGTTCAGAAGGGTAAAGATCGGCAACATTTTTTGCTAATCCCACCATTTTTAATTTTTCAATTGCAATTTTTTTGGCTTTATTTTTATTAATTTTATTAACATTGATTAATCTAAAAGCAACATTTTCCCAAATAGTTAAGGAGTCAAATAATGCCCCACCTTGAAATAAAAAGCCAATTTTTGACATTAATTTTCCTTTTTCTTTTGAGGTTATGGTGGATAGTTTGATGCCATCTATTGTGATTTCTCCTTGATGTAAATCGAGTAAAGTTGTAATGGTTTTAATGCATACAGATTTACCACTACCAGATCCGCCGACAATCACTAGGGATTCCCCTTCTTTAACTTCGAAATTAACGCCTTTTAATATTTGTTTGGAGCCGAAGCCGCGAGCTAATCCTTCAACTTTAATTTTTGTTTTTTTCATAAATAATTATGTTTAAAGGATTGCTTATACCAAATCCCATCTTTAAAATGGGTTAAAATAATAAATAATCTAACTTTATATTTTTTGATTAAAATCATAAAAAGCCCATGAAAAATATTATGAAATATGAACATACTGACGACTCTCTTTTATAATTTTTATCTAAAAAATATTTTGCCTGCATCATTCATTAAAGATTAAGAATTGGTATTAGATTTATAATTCAGCCTCAATAACCTCTTTAAAATTATCAAAATTATGATAGCCTTTAATTAATTTACCATTTATAATGAATGTTGGAGTTGATTTTATTTTTAATTCTTTTGCTGATTTCATTCTTTTTTGCAATATATTATCCACTAATTTTTCATCATTAACGCAATTTTCAAATTGCTGAGCACTTATTCCATTTAGGTTAGCTAATGATTTTAGTTTTTCAATTAAATCCTCGCTGAAAGCCCAAGATTCCTGATTTTTAAATAATACTTTGACGAATTTGTAGTATTTTTCAATATTATTATCTGCTTTTAATTTACATTGTGAGATTATGGAGGCAAATAAAGCACTTTTATTTAAAGGAAAATCACGATATATAAATTTTACCTTACCTTTATCTATATAGTTTTTTTCAATTTTATCAAAAACCTCATGATAGAAACTGGCACAGTGAGGACAGGATAAAGAGGCATATTCAATGATTGTTACAGCTGCATTACTATCTCCAAGGACGAAATCTCCTGCTACTTCATAATATAATTCGCTATTATTATTCTTGAGCTCTTGGGCTATCTTTATTTTTTCAATCATTCTATTTTTTTGAATGTTTGAATAAATAAAAATTCCAGAAATAATTACAATCACCAATAACACCAATGATATAATGGTAATTTTCTTATTTTTACAAAGAAGTGTTTTGATTTGATTAAATATTTTACCCATAGCTATAAATTTGTTTGAATTAAATAATACTACATTATAAAATAATTCTTTTAAAGATTAAATTCAATCAATTAGTTAAGATTTATGGCAAAATTACCAATTTCTGTTTTTATTATAACTAAAGACGAAGAGGATCGAATAGGAAAGGCTATAAAATCAGTAATTAATTTTGTTGATGAGGTTTTAATTATTGACTCAGGCAGTACTGATAAAACTGTTCAGATTGCCAAGGAGCTAGGAGCTAATGTGGTATTTAATAATTGGCAAGGCTATGGTCCTCAAAAAATATTTGGCGAAAATAGATGTAAAAATGATTGGATATTAAATATTGATGCTGATGAGAGGGTTTCTCAAGAGCTGATTAATGAAATTAATGATATTTTTACAAATGAGATTCCAAATAAATATATTGGCTATAAAATTAAAATTCTAAATCAATTTTTTAATGAAGATAAGCCAAAAAAACTAGCTTATTACTATAATCAGCTGCGGCTATATAATAGAAACTTCGCTGGCTTTAAAAATAGCACTATTCATGATTCCGTTAAATTAAAAGATAAAGAAGATTCTAGTAAGATTAATAATTTAAGTGGCATTATATCTCATCAATCCTTCCGTTCTTATGCCCACTGGATTGAGAAAATTGATAGTTATTCCAATATGCAAGCAGCAGAAGCTTTTACGAAGGGAAAAAATATCAGTATCTTAAAAATATTAATTACACCTTTACTTTCTTTTATTAAGGGTTATTTTATAAGGCGTTATTTTATTTACGGCTTTAATGGAATTATTTACAGCTATATTTTTGCCTTTGGCAGAACTTTAAAGATGATTAAAATAAGAGAAATCTTTGAAAAGAATAAAAATTAAAATATAATTATATGTCAAAAAATCAACCAAATGAGACAAAAAAAACTATCAATTATTTTGGCAGTGTAGAAGAGACTTCTGAAGATTTGAGGCAGTCAGGAATCGATACTATAGATTTTTTGTTTGATGAAGGGAGTGAGTCTAATCCTGAGAGTGGCGCAGAAGCATCTTCTGAAGAATTGGCTGGGACTCCATACTTTGGGCCTGATTTTTGGGATGTCGAGCAGAAGAGAAATGATGATGTCCATACTTCTCATGACAGAAAATTAGAACATTCAAATCAATCTAATGTTGCTGATTCAGGGAGTGGAACAATATTAGACTTTTATAGAGAGTTAAATGCAAAAAAAAGTCAAGAAGAAAATTTGGTATTATCAGGGTTAAAAATAATACAAAATATTTGTCAGGGTGAATTGGGTAAAGTTCAAGCAATTCCCCGTGGGAAATTAAATAGATCGTTACAACGGGGCAATACAGCTCTTCATTTTGCAGCTAAATATGGTAAAAGAGATATTGTTGAATATTTAATAACGCAAAATGTTGATGTTAATAAGACTAATGATGATAATGAGACAGCTCTTCATCTGGTTCTTACTAGTACTGATATTATTGACTTTGCAGATCAAGAAAAAGTAGTAGTAAAATTATTAGAAAAGACAAATAATCAAGATCTATGTAAGGAGCTTAATAATTTACCTAATGTTCCTTCAAGTAATCAGAACTCATGCTCTGAGTCATCATCTCAATTAGCGATATATTTAGGTAATATTTCAAAATTAAAAGCAATACTTGAGTTGGAAAAAGATAAAAGAGGAAATGGGGAAGCAAAGATGGAAGAGAAATTCAGTCCATCTTCGTCATCAAGTGGCACATATGATTATCATTCTTTATCAGAAAATAATTCAAAATCAGATTCGAAATGCTGTAATATTCTCTAAAAACCCAAAAATAACTTGATTGATTGATTTTTGTTAATATAATTTCATTTCCTATCTTTAAAGTTGGTTAAAATTAATAAGCAATCTAATGCCAAAACCCATCTTTAAATTAATTTAATATTATAATAATATGGCTAGTTTTGATATAGTTTGTCAGATTGACTTACAGGAAGTTGATAATGCTGTTAATGGCGTTTTAAGAGAATTAACAAATCGTTACGATTTTAAGGGTGCCAATTTTTCCCTCTCAATAGATAAAAAGGATAATAAAATTACTATTAATGCTGATGATGATTATAAATTATCGCAAATACAAGCATCACTAAAAGCAAATATGGTTAAAAGATCAATAGATGTCAGAGCTCTTGATTTTCAAAAAGAAGAAGGAGCTTCTAATAATTCCTTAAGACAAATTGTTAATATTAAACAAGGAATTGACCAGGAATCTTCTAAGAAAATCGTTAAGGATATAAAATCAAAAAAATTAAAAGTTCAGGCTTCTATCAGGGGTGATGAAGTAAGGGTCGAGGCTAAGAAAATAGATGATTTACAGTTTGTAATGGGTTTTATAAAAGAGCAAAACCCAGATCAAGCCTTACAATTTATTAATTTTAGATAAATTTATAGCAATTCTTAATCTTTAGGCAAAAAATATGAAGTTAAGCTATTCGTTATTTTAACCCCCGCCTATAAATGAGACTATTTCTATATTATCTCCATCGCAAATTTGAGTTGATTCAAAATCATTATTTTGAATAATTTCTAGATTTCTTTCAATGGCAATTTTTTCAAGATCTAGCTTTAAATCCCTTACCAAATCTTTTATTGTTAAGTTTTTATTGATAATTCTCTCTTCGCCGTTTAGGGTTATTGTTGCTTTCATTTTGTAATTATGTAATATTTCGACTAGACTAATAACAATTTAAAGATAAACTTACCTTTCATCTATAAAATTAAAGATGAAATTTATTATTGCAAATCTGTAAATCCATAATAATTTACTAATTTTAGTAATCAACCATGTTAATTTATAAACGCTATCTTTTAAATAGAATTGCTGGTTATTTTTTAATGGTGGTAACGGTTCTGACTTGTTTAATTTGGTTTACAAGAGCAATATCATTCATCAAATATATCACTGAAAAAGGTATAAGTATTAGTTCATTTTTATATTTATTTGTTCTAATTTTACCTTGGCTAGCTCTACTTATTATTCCAATTTCATTATTTATTGCCATAATTTCAGTTTATAGCAAAATGATAAGTAGCAATGAATTAACGATTCTTAAAAATTCCGGTTTAGATAAATCTAAAATAGCTAAGCCAGCTATTATTGTAGCTATATTTTTGTCAGTTTTTTGTTATATTATTTCCTTTTATTTAATGCCAATATCCAATAAAAGCCTTAGGGAATCAAGGAATAATTTTCAACATAATTATGCTAATATTATGGTAACCCCAGGCATATTTGAGAGTTTAAATAATTTAACTATTTATGTAAATGACAGGCAGGGCAATAAATTATCAGGTGTTTTATTATATGATAATTACAACAAAGATAGCTCTTTAACTCTAACGGCAAAATCTGGTCAATTATTATATGAAGATGGCTCAATTTTAATGTTACTTTATGATGGTTCATTACAAAAATTTAATTTTAAAGAGAAAAACTCAGAAATATTAAATTTTGATAATTATGTTGTAAATCTTAGTCAGAATAAAGATATTTCCCATAATTATAGCTGGAAAGCTTCGGAAAGATATTTGAGTGAATTAATAAATATTGATAAATCTAAATTTTCAGAAAAGCAATTAGCGAGCTTCAGGGTGGAAATTCATCAAAGATTTACCTATCCTTTATTTTCAATAATTCTAGCTCTAATTGCCTGTTCTTACGTTTTAAGAGGTGAGTTTAATAGAAGAGGCAGTCCTAAAAATAATATTTACAGCATTATTTCTGCTTGTATTTTCATTATTATCACTATGGCAAGTTATGATTTAATGGAAAAGTCAGAGAAATATAATATTCTACTATATGGTAATTTTGCTTTCTTTATTGCATCTTCTACCTATATTTTAAAAAATAACTTCAGAAAATAATTTATTAATGAACAGATCATCTAAAATTATAAATTTTTATTTAATTAGATCTTTTTTAAAGAATTTATTTATAATCTTTATCTCAATAGTTTTATTATCTTTTATAATTAATCTATTTGACACTTTAAATATATCAAAACATAGCGACTCTATAACTTTTTATCAAATATTTATATTAACTTTATTACAAATACCATCCTTTATAGCTGATATCGCCGTCTTTTTAGTAATGATATCATCCATGGTAACCTTATATAATCTTTGTGCCAAGAGTGAAATAACCATAATGAGGTCAGTTGGAATGTCTATGTGGAGAATATTGACTCCTTTGATAATTACTAATTTTATTATAGGGTTAATATTTATATTTATTTTTTTACCTCTAACTATTCTGTCAACTAAGCAATATTCTATAATTAAAAATGAAATTATTGGTCATAATCAGGAGATCAGCTTTGCCCCTCAAAATGGCATTTGGTTAAAGCAGGATAATGCGGAAATTCCTGGCGAGGAAATTAAAATAAGATCTGACAGAGTTTATCGTGATAGTTTGCGTTTTAAAAATGTGACAATTTGGTTTTTTAATAAAGATGATGTTTTTTATAAAAAATTAGATGTTGCGCATATGAGACTATCTGGAGGTAAGTGGCTTATAAAGTCAGCTATTCTAAATGATAATGATAATATCAATAAAGAAATCAATAATGTTACCATAGCAACCAATCTTGAGGCGGACTTTATTAATCAAAAGGTAATTAATAATTTTGAAGATGTTAAATTATTTTCTATTTTTGATTTACCTGAATTGATAAATAACCTAGAATCAGCTGGCTTTTCATCTCGTAAATTTAAAGTTTACTTTCATTCTTTGCTTAACTATCCCCTATTATTTATTAGCGTTAGTTTAATTGCTGCCTATTTTTCCATTAATAATGTTAGGGATAAAAATAATATTTTATATATTATTTGTGGAATAATATTTGGATTAATAAATTATGTTGGTCTTAACATTATGTCTGCCCTTGGTTCCTCTGGTATTATTCCTTGTTTTATGGCCACCTGGCTCATAACTCTTTTATTTTTAGCTGTATCGGTTATTTTGGTGTTCAGAAAAGAATAATGCCAAAAAGTCAATAAATTAAATAATACCATTTCCATAATATAATCATACAATACAATTGATCCGTTGTTTTTTTACCCATTGGTTTTGATCGCTGTCCCATTTATCCTTGGGTTTGTTGGTTTTTACGGATATAATGTAGGGGCGAACCTATGTGTTCGCCCGCTGTTCCATTTATCCTTGGGTTTGTTGCTAAGCAGACACTTCAGGTCTGCCCCTACAATTGATCCGTTGTTTTTTTATTACCAGTTTTCTTCGGACATATCCTATGTGTTAGCCTGCTGTGTTATACCATTTCCATAATACAGTCATATTGTATGATTATATTATGGAAATGGTATAATATGTAAAAATGTATTATTTTGACACATAATATGTATTAAAATAATACAATATGTATCATTTTGCTACATGTTAATATCTTAAGATTTCAGCAGGATTCGCCTTGCTTGCCTTTAATGCAGGGTAGATAGTTGCCAAGAAGGATAGTATTAAAGACATTATGGTAATTATGATTACGTCTGACATGAAGATTTTTGACGGTAATTGTGATAAGAAATAAATTGTTGGATTAAATAATGTAGTATTTGATACGGATTCGAGCCATAATTTGATATTATTAATATTACTAGAAAATAACACTCCAATTATCACGCCAATTATTGTGCCAAAAAACCCAACTATTGAGCCACAAATTAAAAATATTTTTAATATATTTGTCTTATACATTCCCATGGTTCTTAAGCAGGCAATATTTCTTTTTTTATCATTTACTAGCATAATTAGGCTGGATATGATGTTAAATGCTGCCACAATTATTATTAAAGTTAATATTAAAAACATTACCGTTCTTTCAACTTTTAATGCCTCAATAAAAGATGCGTTAGATTGCTGCCAATCCATTAGATAATTATTGGGATATGAGTTTATCAGCTTTGTATTAAGTTTTCTTTTTAAGTTAATCATGTTATTAGCATCGTGAGAGAATATTTCAATGGCTGAGGCTGAATCTTTAAATCTAAAATGCTTTTGTGCTGATAATAAAGGCATAAAAATTGTAGTGGAATCATATTCATGCATGCCGCTTTCAAAAATACCAACTATATTATAGGTTTTGATTCTAGGTATTGAGCCAATTATGGTATTATTGGATTCTGGTGATAATATTTTTACCTTATCATTTATGTCTAGATTTAAATTATTAGCTAGGGATATTCCGATAATAATTGCATTTTTATCTTTTAAATTGTCAATATTGCCATAAATAATATTATTTCTAATTAATTTTTTATATTTTAAATCTTCGATTTTTATTCCCTTAACCAAGCCGCCATTTGCTCTTCCTTTTGCTGATATCATGACTTGGCTTTCAACTATGGGATTTACATATTTAATTTCAGGATTATTTTTAAGATCTTCTATAATTGATTTATAATCTTTAATTCCTTCCGCTCTGGAATATATTGTTAAATGTGAATTAATGCCAAGAATTCTATTGACCAATTCATAGCGAAAGCCATTCATGACCGACATAACGATAATTAAAGTTGCAACTCCAATTATAATACCAACAAAAGAAAATCCGGCAATAATTGAAATAAAGCCTTCTTGTCTTTTTGCTCTTAAATATCGAAATGCAATTAAGAATTCTAATTTACTAAACATTTTATGATTAATTATTTAACTCCCTTAGAGGTAGAATATTCAAAATGAAATATTTCGTCTGGATGAATGATTGGGTAAATACCATGACAAGCAGTTGCTGCTTCAGCAAAGCCATTTAAAATTAGTTTTAATTTATTTTTATAAGTAATGATATCACCAATAGCAAAAATTCCCTCAATAGAAGTTTGCATTGTGGATGCGTCGACATTAATTAGGTTTTTGTTTAAATTTAGACCCCAGTCAGCAATAGGACCTAGTTCCATTGATAGGCCATAAAATGGTAGTAATATATCAGCTTCTATTTTTTTGATATTACCATCAAAATCTTTCACTATAACATTTTCTAAAATACCATTACTGCCTTCTAGATCTGCTAATTGATAGGGAATTGCTAGTTCAATTTTACCCTCTTTTTCTAATTGTTTTAATTTTTCTGCACTTTCAGGGGCGCATCTAAATTTTGGTCTGCGATGTATTACTGTCACTTTTTTAGCAACTTCTTGTAAAGATATTGCCCAGTCAACCGCAGAATCACCGCCGCCAGCGATAACAACATTTTTATTGGTAAAATCATTCCTAGATTTAACTAGATAGAAAACTGATTTATTTTCAAATTTTTCAATATTAGCCAGAGGAGGGCGGTTAGGACCAAAGGCTCCACATCCAGCGGCAATAATAATAGATTTTGCTTGAATAATAGTGTTTTTTGAGGTGGTAACTTCAAAAGATTTATCTTCCAATTGTTTTAATTTATCTACTCTTTGTCCCAAATGATAAAATGGCTCAAAGGGCTTTGCCTGCTCTTCTAGATTTGTTATTAAATCTTCTGCTAAAATTTTAGGATGCGCCGGTATGTCATAAATTGGCTTTTCTGGATAAAGGGCACGACATTGTCCTCCGGTAAAGTCAAGAGCATCAATAACATGACATTTCATTTTTAACATTCCAGCTTCAAAAATAGCAAATAAACCAACAGGTCCAGCTCCAATTATTATTATGTCGGTTTTATGAATATTAGTCATTTTATTTAATTATTTTTCTTAAAATTTAAAATTTAATTTATTTTAATAGTCTGATCTTAATAAATAAACAAAATAATTATTTTTTAAAATCATCTAAATTAATTTCGGCTGAAATATCTTTAAATAAATCATCGTGAGTGGCAATGATAACTATACCATTTTCCTTTATTCTAGTACTTACTAAATTAAATAATAATTCTCTTGATTCTTTGTCGAGATTAATTGTGGGTTCATCAAGTAGCCAAATAGTAGCAGGGCAGCATAGTAATTTTGCTAAAGCAACTTTCTTTCTCATTCCAGCTGATAATTTATGAAGCTTAATATCAATAAAATTATCTAATTTAAAATATCTGACAGCGGAAGCTATCAGGAGTTCACTTTCATTGATTCTGGTATAAAATAATAAATTTTCCAATATGGTTAAATCCGATTTAAAAGAATCTTCGTGACCAATATATTGTAAGTCAGAGTAGAAATCTTCCTTAATGTGATTTATAGATTTATTATTCCAGAGTAATTCTCCATTATTGTTTTTTGAGTTGACTTCGTTTAATCCAGCGATTATCTTAAGTAATGTAGTTTTGCCTGATCCATTTTTACCTTTTAATGTAATACAAGAATTTAATCCAGCACTAAAGCCTAAATCACAAATAATTTTTTGATGATTTTTGCTATAATTGATTTTATTAAGGGTTAGCATTATTTATTATTCTTTAACTATTTTTATTAAAAAATATCCTAAATTATATGCCACAAATAAGCAAGTTTTTTGAATATGGAAATAAATATAGCCCTAATTATCTTGTAATTATGCTACATGGATATGGCTCCAATGGTGAAGATCTCATTTCTTTAGCGCCAGAATTAGCAAGGTCGGTTGATACTGCTTGTTATTTTATTTCACCCAATGCTCCAATGGAGCTTTCAGGACCGTTACTTGGCAATTCTTATCAATGGTTTGAGCTGGATAATAAAGATCCTGATATTTTATACCCACAAATTATTGCTGCAAATAACTCTTTAGATCATTTTATTCAAGAGAAATTAACGGAATTTAAGTTGGGTTATGATAAATTAATTTTTGTTGGCTTTTCTCAAGGGGCCATGATGTCACTATATAATTCAATAAGGCTTAAGCAAAAATGCGCCGGGGTTATTTCATTTTCTGGTAAACTTATCCCGCCAACAGATTTATCGGAAGAAATTAATTCAAAGCCAGAAATATGCTTAATTCACGGTGAAAGTGACGAGGTTTTGCCAATTGATAATTTTTTTCAGGCTAAAGAATATTTAGAAAATATGGATTTCAATTTTGAATCTCATAAGATTAATAATTTGGGCCATTCAATTGATTTTTTCTCTCTAAGAAAGGCCAGGGAATTTATGAAAAAAATTATTAAATAAATGGAACAGGTAACAATTACGGCTACAATTGAAGATAAAGGTAAAAGAATTGATAAATTTATTTTTGAAAATATTGATAATTTTAAAAAATCTATTTCAAGAACAAGAATTAAATCAATAATAGAAAAGGGTGAAATTCTTAATGTCAACAATAATGAATTTGTTAAAAATTGTGCGCAAAAAGTTAAGGGAGATGAGGTTTTTCTTATTTCTTTTACCACGGTAAAGCAAGATAAAATAATCCCTAAAGATATTGATTTTGAGATTATTTTTGAAGATGAAAATATGCTGGTAATTAATAAGCCAGCCAATCTTGCAACCCATCCAAGCAATCCTCGTCATGACAATACTTTAGTTCATGGTTTATTATATAAATTAAATGATAGATTATCGGGAATTGGCGGTGTTTTAAGGCCTGGAATTGTGCATAGGCTTGATAAAGACACTAGCGGATTAATGGTGGTTGCTAAAAATGATTTAGCACATCACAGCCTGTCTGATCAAATTAAAAATAGAGATTTAAAAAGAAATTATCTAGCTTTATGCTATGGCTGTCCCGATCCAAAATCAGGTAAAATTGAAAAAAATATTGATCGCTGTAGAAAGAATCGTTTAAAAATGACAGTGGTTAAAAATTCTGGCAAACATGCAATAACTAATTATGATACTTTGCAATCTTTTTGTAATAATTTTTTTAGTCTTGTTGAGTGTCGCCTTGAAACAGGTAGAACTCATCAAATTAGAGTCCATATGAATGCAATTGGCAATCCTCTAATTGGAGATCAGATGTATAATAATAAAAGAAAATATTTAGGTAGTTTGGGTCCTGAGTTAGAGGAATTAATTAATAAATTTCCACGACAATTTCTACATTCCTATAAAATTGCATTTTTACACCCCGTAACAAAAGAAGAAATGCAATTTGAAAGTAATTTACCCAAGGATTTACAGGATTTATTAGATATAATATCGGCATTGTAATAATAAATAAAATACCTGATCAATTGTAGGGGTGGACCTGAAGTGTCTGCTGAGAAACCAGCCGAGGATAAATGAAATAGCGGGTGAACACGGCTCAAACCTACACTATACCCGTAAAAACAAATATTCCCGTACATTATTCCTACCTTAAGAACGCCGAGCCTTAAGATTAAGCATCTTCTGCAACATAAAATTATTACCAACCTTGAAAACGCAGATCTTTAAACTTATACCATTTCCATAAATTAACTTCTTTCTTAACCACAGATACTGAT
>CAJQHT010000016.1 GCA_905478245.1 uncultured Rickettsiales bacterium
CCCTAACTAACAAAATGGCGCCAGCTCTTAGAAAAGTTTATGATCAAATGGCTGAGCCACGATATGTCATTTCAATGGGAAGCTGCGCTAATGGTGGTGGATATTACCATTATTCTTATTCAGTAGTTCGTGGTTGTGATCGAATTGTACCAGTTGACGTTTATGTTCCTGGCTGCCCACCAACTGCGGAAGCATTATTATATGGTATAATGCAATTACAAAAGAAAATTAGAAATACTGGGCGCCTAAAAAGATAAATATTAATAATTTTAGTAAATCAAAGTGAATTTAGAAGAACAGGCAGCATATATTGCAGAAAATTTTCAAGAAAATATTATCATTCCCAAAATAGAAAATGATAATTTAATAATATATGTTGAAAAAAATAATATAATTTTATTCTTAGATTTCTTAAAAAAGGACAAGAATCTATCATTTAAAATATTACTTGATGTTTTTGGAGTTGATACATTAACCAGAGAATCAACTAGATTTGAGGTTATTTATAATTTATTAAGCCTAAAATTAAATAATAGAATTACCGTAAAAGTTGCTATAGATGAGAATATTCCTCTAGAAACAGCTACTACTATATTTAGCTCCGCCAATTGGTATGAAAGAGAGGTTTTTGATATGTATGGGATAACTTTTCTTAATCACCCAGATTTAAGAAGAATTCTGACCGATTATGGCTTTGAAGGACACCCTCTTAGAAAAGATTTCCCACTCACTGGCTATAAAGAAGTAAGTTACGATAAAGAACAAAAGAAAGTTGTCTATAAAGACGTTGAATTAATGCAAGAATATCGTAATTTTGATTTTAACTCACCTTGGGAGGGTTCAAATTACAACTTACCAGGAGATGAAAAGGCTATTACAGCAAAATAACATTTTCAAATAAATATTTTTCTAATAATTATGAAAAAAAATTTAAATAAAATAAAAATAAAAATTAAGGAATCTTTCGCAAAATCATGGGCCGGAAAGGAAGATTATCAAATTATAACTTATTACTGGGGAATATTAGCTTATATTATCACTTTTCTTATCTTAAACCCAATTATTAATGCTAATCTATTTGGGTTTATAGATCTCATAATTGCAGCTATTATTATAATTTATTTTATCTTACATATTGTTTTCTTACGCAAAAACAAAGCGTCAAAACCAAAGCTTTCAAAAGAAGAAAAAGAGAAATTGGCAAAAATAGCAGAAATGAGCAAAAGCAAAAGATTTGCCAGAAAATTATTCCTACAGGAGTCAATTACAAAATGGCGTCCAGGAATGGTTTATGGCGCTATTGATCTTCTGATAATATTAGAATTCTATAAATACCTTTATTAATAAGTAGAAATCGCATTATACCAATTCTCATCTTTAAAATGGGTTAAAATAATAAATAATCTAACTTTATATTTTTTGATTAAAATCATAAAAAGCCTCGCGAAATATGTACATATTACGACTCGTTTTTTATAATTTTTCTTACAAAAAATATTTTGTTATATCATTCATTAAAGATAGGAATTAGTATTATTTTGATACATATTGTATTATTATAACACATACTATGTATTATTTTGATACATATTAAATCTTATCTCTCTAATAATATTTTAATAAAATATCATAGTTCCAGCACCTTTTTCAGTAAAAAGCTCCATCAATAATATATGCTCAACTGAACCATTTAGAATATGAGAAAATTCCACACCATGCTCTAAAGACTTAATACAAGTCTCTACTTTTGGTATCATGCCATCCTTAATTACACCATCTTTAATTAATTTCTTAGCGGTTGATACACCAAGATGACTGACCAATTCTTTATTTGGAAGCATCACCCCATCAACATCACTTAAAATAATTAATTTGGCAGCTTTTAAAGAGGCGGCCAGGGCACCGGCTACGGTATCAGCGTTAATATTATAAGTCTCACCACCCTTTCCTACTCCAATTGGAGCAATAACAGGAATTATATCAGTATCTTCAAAATTAGATAAAATATCAGGATTTATAAATTCTGGCTCACCAACAAAACCAAGATCAAAGATCTTTTCTATATTGGAATCTGAATTCTTGTGTACTTTGCTTAATTTTTTTGCCTGAATCAAGTTACCATCTTTACCAGATATGCCAATAGCAGAACCGCCAGCACGATTGATGTGCTGCACTATATTTTTGTTAATAGAGCCAGACAGCACCATTTCAACTATGTTAACAGCATCTTCATCAGTAACACGCAAACCATCAATAAAAGAGCTTTTAATATTGAGCTTTTTTAACATTTCACCAATTTGAGGTCCTCCTCCATGCACAATAACAGGATTTATTCCTATTTGTTTCAATAGAACAACATCTTTGGCAAATCTTTGGATATTTTCCTCATTGCCCATAGCGCTTCCACCAAATTTTATTACAAAAGTTTCCCCTGAAAAACGCTTCATATAAGGCAAGGCCTCGCATAGTAATTTCGCCTTCATTACAGATTCTGAATCATTTTTTTTAATTTCAGGCTGCAATGCTATATTAGCAATATTATCTTCTGATTGTTCTTTTTTTACCATTTTAATTTAAATTTATATCACCCCAGTAGGAGAAGAATTTTTTATTATACTCACTTTCTTTAGATTATATTTTTTATTATTAATGTAAAGATTAAATTTTTTGAACCTATACCGATTCCCAACTTTAATGAATGATACAGGCAAAATATTTTTTAGATAAAAATTATAAAAAAGAGTCGTCAGTATG
>CAJQHT010000017.1 GCA_905478245.1 uncultured Rickettsiales bacterium
TTATTTCCTGTTTTTGTTTAGCATTTAATGCTGGATATCCTGTTGGCATAATTTATTTCTTAATTTAAAGTTAAAATAACAATAAATTGAAGAGTAGTTATTGTCTAGTTATTTGGGTACCTGTCAATGTAATGTCTGAATATAGTGTTATATATCGCACAATACCATCAGCAATTACTGAAAATAAGCAAAATATAGTAATATAAATAATCCCCAGAATCACTTAATTGATAATTTAATAGAATTTGTGTGAAAATAAGGTGGCTAACAATAAAACAGTTGGGGCAACAATAGTAATGCCATCAATTCTATCCAGTAAACCACCATGACCTGGAATGATACTTCCTGAATCTTTAATGGCAAAAATTCTTTTAACTTTAGACTCAATTAGATCTCCACCCTGCTCTAAGCAAGCTAAGATCATACTGATTATAACAAAAAATAAAATATCACCATTAGCAAATAGAAATGAACTCATAAAACCAATTACGCCAGCACTAATAACGCCTCCAGCAAGTCCAGACCAAGTTTTGTTTGGGCTAACTTTTGGCATTAATTTAGGTCCTTTAAAGCTTTTGCCAACAAAGTAAGCGGAAATATCAGTAGCCCATATTACACAAAACATCCATAATAATATATTTGAATCAATGGCTTTAATTTGAACAATTGACCAAACTGGAATTAAAACATAAAAAAAGCCAATTAAGCGCCATTTTTTGGTATTTTCTGCTGTTTTTGTAATATCTAACCATTCAAATGTCATTAAAATAGCAACAGAAATTAATAATAAAGAAAATAGGGCCTTGGAAAAATAAATAGCATATATTATTACTACAAGCAATATTAGAGAGCTAGCAGCTCTTTGTCCAAAATTAGACTTTGGGCAAATTACCTTTATTTTACCAAGAAGATTTAACGTAGTAGTAAATATTGAATGAATTTTATCTTTTACCATAATTTCTTTGTCTATTGTTAAATTCAGATATAGCTAAGAATAAATCTTTCTTGCTAAAATCTGGCCATAATGTCTCAGTAAAATGGAATTCGCTATAAGCTGATTGCCACAATAAAAAATTACTTAGACGCCTCTCTCCAGCTGTCCTAATTATTAGATCTGGATCAGGTATTTCCGGATTATAAAGATTCTTGCGAACCAAATCTTCACTTATTTGCTCTAAAAAATTATCCTTATCATCAATTTTACATATAATTTTCTTAAATGCATCTATAATTTCTCTTTTTGCACCATAATCAAATGCAACATTTAAGGTGATTTCTTTATTGTCACTTGTTGCATCTTGTAATTTAAGTATTTTAGATTTTATTTTATCATCTAATCTTTCTAAATTACCTGAGATTAGGATTTTAACACCGGCTTTAATAAATTTATCAGCCTCTTTTTCTAAATAAGACCGCATAAGATTCATTAGATTATTAACTTCCGATTCTGGCCTATCCCAATTCTCGGTAGAGAAGGCAAAGATTGTTAAATATGGAATATTATACTCAATAGCAGAATTAACTAATGTTTGAATTGATTTTGAGCCATATTGATGGCCAATTTCTACTGGTAACATTCTTTTCTTGGCCCAGCGTGCGTTGCCATCCATTATGATGGCAATATGTTTTGGTATAATACTCATATTATACTAAATTTAATTATATGGTTGTAATATCCTTTTCTTTTGCTATCACTAACTCATCAATATTTTTAACAAATTCATTCGTAATATCTTGAATTAATTCCCCAAAATTATGAGATTGGTCTTTTGATATTCCAGCATCTTTTTCTGCTCTTTTAAATTCATCCAAGATATCTCTGCGAGCATTTCTGATTGCTATTTTCTTATCTTCTCCATATTTTTTAGCTAATTTTGCTAATTCTATTCTTCTTTCCTGACTTGGCTTTGGAATAGATATCCTAATTAATTGACCTTCTGAAGATGGGTTAAAACCAAGATTGGCATCCATTATAGCTTTCTCAATAGGCTTAACAGAATCCTTATCCCAAACCTGTATTGATAATGTTGAAGAATCAGGAACAGAAACAGAGGAAAGCTGACTTAACGGCATTAAACTACCATATGAACTAACTTTAATAGTATTTAAGAGATCTGGATTTGCTCTACCAGTACTTATACTATCTAAATCTCTTTGCAAGAAATTAATAGTTTCAGACATTTTATCTTTAGCCTTAGTGCATAATTGATCAATCATATTTTTTATAAATTAATATTAATTAATAATAGTAAATTTAGCTTTATTTGCAATAACATCACTTAAAGCATTATTGCCCTTAATAGAAAAAACTACAATAGGTAACTTATTATCTTTTGCAAGAGCAATTGCCGTCTGATCCATAACTCTTAAATCTTGCTTAATAACCTCTTTATAACTTAATGCTTCATATCTGGTTGCATTTTTATCTTTTTTAGGATCACTTGAGTAAACCCCATCAACCTGTGTTCCTTTAAATATTGCATCACATTTCATTTCAATAGCCCTTAGAACAGCAGCTGTATCTGTTGTAAAAAATGGATTTCCTGTTCCTGCAGCAAAAATTACCACCCTACCTCTTTCTAGATGGCGAGCAGCTCTTCTTTTAATATAAGGTTCGCAAATAGTATCCATAGGAATTGCCGATTGTATTCTAGTATCAACACCATTTTGCTCTAAAGCGCTTTGTAAGGCCATGGCATTAATACAAGTTGCAAGCATACCCATATAATCAGCACTAACACGATCCATGCCATTTGCAGCAGCAGAAATACCTCTAAAAATATTTCCTCCACCGACAACTATACAGATCTCACAGTTATTTTCTTTGGCTTTTATGATTTGATTGCAGATATTTAATATGGCGGACTCATTATGACCAAAATCAGAATTACCCATCATTGCCTCACCGGAAACTTTAAAGAGAATTCTTTTAAATTTATTTTTGGTCATAATTTATTTTTTATCCATATCATTCATTAAGCAGAATGAATTTTAGTATTAATTAGAATTAGTCATTGATGCAACCTCTGCCGCAAAATCTTCTTCTTTCTTCTCAACGCCCTCACCTAAGATAAATAATTTATAATTAGTTAGTTGAATTTTAGAACCAAGATCTTTAGCAGCATTAGCTATAATATCTTTTATTTTAACTTTATCATCCATAACAAAAAATTGCTCTAAAAGTACAACTTCTTCATAATATTTTCTGATACGGCCTTGCATCATTTTCTCAATGATACTTTCTGGCTTACCAGAACTTTTAGCCTGCTCTGTTAAAACTGCAATTTCCCTGTTAAGTTTATCTTGATTAACCGATTCAATATTTAACGAATCTGGCTTTGCCGCTGCAATATGCATTGCGATTTGCTTACCAAGTTCTTCTAATTTATCTTGTGGAGCTTCTGATTCAAGAGCAACTAAAACAGCAATTCGACCCATATTTTCCTGAACAGCATTATGTATATAGCCAGAAACAACGCCATTATCAACATTTACCGAATCAATTCTTCTTAGGTTAATATTCTCGCCAATAACACCAATTTGATTTTTAATTTCTTCTTCAACGCTAGTTGCGCCATTAAATGATGAGCTTTTAAAAGATTCAACATCAGAACCAAATGAAGAAGATTTCTCAGCTAAGCCATTAACTAAATTCTGAAATTTATCATTTCTGGAAACAAAATCTGTTTCAGCATTCACTTCAATTATTGACCCTTTAGTTCCAGATAACTGAACAGCAACTAAGCCTTCAGCTGCAATTCTACCACTTTTTTTAGATGCAGAAGAAAGACCTTTTTTCCTTAGCCAATCAACCGCTTGATCTAAATCGTCACTGCAATTTGCCAGGGCTTTATTGCAATCTGCTATGCCGCAACCTGTTAGTTCTCGTAATTTTTTAATTAATGTTAAATCTGCCATTTTAATATATATTTAATAGTTATTATTTATCTTTTTTATCTGCAGCCTTTTTAGGAGCTGCTTTTTTTACTGTAGCTTTAGAAGATTTTTCTTTTTTATCTTCTGTTTTTTTGGCTGTAGCCTTAGGTGTGGCTTTCTTTACTGCAGCTTTAGAATCTTCTGTTTTTTTGGCTACTATTTTAGGCGCAGCTTTTTTAGCAGAATCCTTATTATTCAAGATTTTTTTATCATCCTGTTTTTTATCCGAATTTTTAAGATTAACACCTTCAGACTTAGCGCCAGCTGCTGACATATTTTCCTTAATTCCAGCCAAGATTGCTTCTGATAAAAGATGACAATAAAGTTTTATCGATTTAATTGAATCATCATTTCCAGGAATATGGTAAGTAATACTATCTGGATTACAGTTACTATCCAAAACTGCCATTACCGGTATACCAATTTTCTTTGCCTCAGCAATTGCTAGAGATTCTCTATGGGTATCAATAACAAAAACTAAATCAGGATATCCACCCATGTCCTTAATGCCACCAAGCGCATTTTCAAGTTTAAATCTTTTTCTTTCAAGTACTAATTTTTCCTTCTTATTAAGACCAAGCTCGTTATTTTCAAGCTGCTTTTCAATATCTCTTAATGTTTTAATTGATTTTGAAACAGTTTTCCAGTTTGTTAACATACCACCAAGCCATCTGTGATTAACATAATATTGACCACATTTTTTAGCAGTTTGCTCAATTACATTGCTAGCTTGCTTTTTGGTAGCTACAAAAAGTATTCTACCGTTATTTCTGGCGATTTGTTTTACAATTTTAAGTGATTCATTTAATAATCCACCTGTTTTTTGAAGATCAATGATGCTGATACCATTTCTAACGCCAAATAGATATTTTGACATTTTGGTATTTCGACGCATAGTTTTGTGACCGAAGTGAACTCCTGCCTCTAATAATTGTCTGATAGTGAATTTAGGCAAATTATTGTCTATAACTTTTGCCGTTTCTTTTTTTATTGCTGTTTTTGTCATTTTTTTAAATTTTACTTTGGTTATTATTTTTGATTTAGCTTTAATTGAGAAGATAAAATTCTCAACACCAATGATGACTAAATCATTAAATTATCTAAAATTAGAAATTAGATTAGGCGCTATTATAATTGGGTGAATTATATTTTGCAAGTATTTTTAATGTTATATCAAAGTCTATCTTTCACAAATGATACAGGCAAAATATTCTTTGAATATATTATACCAAATCCCATCTTTAAATGGGTTAAAATAATAAATAATCTAACGTTATATTTTTTGATAAAAATCTACAAAAAGCCTCGCACAATATGTTCATATTACGACTCGTTTTCTATAATGTTTATCTAAAAAATATTTAGTTATATAATTCATTAAAGGTGGGAATTGGCATTAAATCCTATCTTTAAATAATCACTATAAATCATGCTAAAAATTCCAATATCTTTGTAAATGCCATTATGTCTTCTATGATGCTTTAACTCACCTTCTAATTCAAAATTGCATTTTTTTAGTAAAGCTCTAGAAGGCTTATTATCCGGCAAAGCAAAAGCCTCTAATCTGTTTATTTTCATCTCCTCAAAGCTATATTTAACCATAGCCTTCAAGGCTTTTGTCATAATTCCCCTATTCCAATGTTCCTTTGATAAATCATAACTAACTTCAGCCCTATTGTGAATTCTATTAACACCAGTAATTCCTATAGAGCCAATTAATTGTTTATTATCTTTTCTGGCGATGCCAAAATAAATACCAGCACCATTATAATAAATATTTATCCAATATTGTAATTCACTCCTGCCTTCTTCTATGGTTTTTGGTATATCAGATACTATAAATTCATTTACTTCTGGATCAGTATAATATTCATAAAAATCATACAAATCATCCATGGTCTGTTCTCTTAAAATGTAGTCACCTAAATCAATTACTGGAAAATTATTTTTTGATAGTTTATTATGGTCCATTATTAATAATAAATTTTAAATATAATTATGAAAATTGTAGTACAAATGGATGATATTTTCTCCATTGACATCACAAAAGATTCAACATTTGCTATAATACTTGAAGCTCAAGAGCGGAATCATGAGATATTTTATTATCTACCAGAAACTCTCAGCATGCAAAACAATATCATTAAAGCTAACATGCATAAAATTAAATTACAAAAGAAAATTGGCAAACATGTTGAAATTTTGGAAAGTAAAATTGATGAATTAATAAATTATGATGTGATTCTAATTAGGCAGGATCCTCCATTTGATATGAATTATATTACAAATAGCTATATTTTAGAAAGAATAAAAGATCAAATATTAATATTAAATGATCCTACTCAAATCAGAAATTGCCCTGAAAAAATCTTTGTTAGTGATTTTCCTGATTTTATACCACCAACTATAATAACTTCTGATTTAGAACAAATTAAAAAATTCCGTAAAGAATATAAAGAAATTATTATTAAACCTCTTTATAGTTGTGGCGGAGATGGTATATTTTATCTAAAAGAAAATGATCAAAATATTAATGTTTTAACACAGATGATGAATAGTCATTACAAATCTCCATTAATTGCTCAAAAATTTATTAAAGAAGTAAAAAATGGTGATAAAAGAGTTTTATTGCTAAATGGAGAAATCATTGGCGCCGTAAATCGCAAACCCCAAAAAGAAGATATTAGAAGCAATCTTCATGTGGGTGGCAAGGCTGAGAAAACTGA
Organism: uncultured Rickettsiales bacterium; assembly: GCA_905478245.1. Classification (GTDB taxonomy): domain Bacteria; phylum Pseudomonadota; class Alphaproteobacteria; order Rickettsiales; family UBA1997; genus CAJQHT01. The sequence goes on from CAJQHT010000017.1 coordinate 6,663, forward strand.
ATTAAATCCCAAAGAAAAGAAAATGTGCGAAATAATAGGCCGAGAATTAAAAAAGAGAGGGTTAATATTTGTTGGAATTGATTTAATTGGCAATTATGTTACGGAAATTAATGTTACCTCACCTACCGGAATAAATGAAATTAATGAATTAAATGATATTAAAATAGAGAAGAAAATAATAAAATATATAGAGCAGAAATTGGCATAATACCATTTTTTAATCTTTAGATAATTTGATTGTTATAAAATTCTACAATAGTTTCTTTAAGAATATCTTCGTCAGAAATAGTATTTACCTTAGCTCTAAATTCTGCCGAACTTTGCATGCCAGAGCTATACCAGCCAATATGTTTTCTAGCTAAGGGAATTGCTACGGGAGCAGAATAATGCTCAATCATGTCATCTAAATGTCCTAAAACAATATCTCTTTGCTCTAAAGTTGTTGGCGTGACATTAACTTCCAAATTATTAATTTCTTGATGAATTTGATTGATCAGCCAAGGCTTGCCATAGCAAGCTCTACCAATCATTACCCCGTCAGCATTTGATAATCTCAAAGCCTCTTTAGCATCTTGTGCATTTTTAATATCACCATTAACAATTACAGGAATATCGAGAAGATCTTTTACTTTTTTAACAAATGACCAATTTGCTTCACCTTTATACATCTGACAACGGGTTCTACCATGAATTGTAATCATTTTTATACCTACATCCTGAGCCTTTTTAGCAAGCGATGGGGCGTTTAGATTCTCACTATTCCAACCCATGCGCATTTTCATGGTTACCGGTATTTTAACAGCTTTAACAACTGCCTCCATAATTTTCACTGCCAAATCCTCATCCTTCATTAAGGCACTACCAGCAAAACCATTGACCACCTTCTTCACTGGACAGCCAAAATTAATATCAATAATATTGGCACCCATATCCTCATTTAGTTTGGCTGCTTGCGCCATTACCTCAGGATCACAGCCAGCTAACTGAACTGACATTGGATAATGCCCACTTCCTTTTTCACATTTCTTTAAAGATTCTCTGGTCTGAATAATCATAGCTCTTGAAGCTATCATCTCCGAAGTTAATAAGCTTGCCCCAAAAGTTTTAACTAATTTTCTAAAAGGCAAATCTGTTACACCAGACATAGGTGCTAAAAGCACATTACTATCTAATTTTATATCTCCTATTTGCAACATAATTATACTATATTTTATCTATTCTTAACTAGCTCTACCCTTAAAATGGTTAAAAATAATAAATAATCTAACTTTATATTACTTATTAAAGATTAAATTTAACACCAGGTACTTAAATTTCTCTATAAAAACCTTGATTTAATACCAAGTCTCATCTAAAATAAGCGTTATAACAAGATTCTTTATTAAAAAATAATAGATAAATAACTATTATAATATAATTACATCTTATATAGTTTTTAATTCGTCTTGACAGGAAATAAATTTAAATATTTATTAACCTTGTCTATTTTTAGATAAAGCTTGATATTACAGCGATGTGATAGCTTATAATAAAGAAAATAAATTTCAATTATTTAATATATTTTTATAAAACCATGCAATTTGAAATTAATAAAACAATTTTAATAAAATTATTATCAAATATTAGCGGTGTTGTTGATAGAAAAAATAGCTTGCCAATATTATTTAATGTTAAAATAGAAGCAAGAGCTGGCAAATTATGCCTTACCACTACCAATATGGATTTACTTATTTCCGCCAATATTGAGAATAATACCATAAAAGAAGAGGGTGAAACAACCATACCAGTACAATTATTACACGATATTGTCAAAAAAATCCCTGATGGAGTCAATATAAGCATCAAATTACAGGAGAAAGATAACATTGTTGCAATAACATATAATAAATCAAAATTCACTCTTCCTTATCTTGACCCTATTGAATTTCCTATATTAAGTGAAGGTGAAACCTTAAATAGCTTTATTGTTGAAGCACAAGAATTCGCTAGAATAATGGATAAATCTAGATTCGCTATTTCAAATGATGATACACGTTTTTATTTAAACGGAGTATTCTTACACTCAATCACAAATGATGATGGTAAAATTGAACTAAGATCAGTTGCCACTGATGGTCATAGACTTGCTTTATCATCACTTGTATCATCTAATTTAGAAGAAAATATTCCAGGAGTAATTATCCCTAAGAAAACAGTTAATGAGATTAGAAAGATTATAGACGGAGAAGAAAGTCTTAAAATTTCTTTATCTAAAAATAAAATTAGAATTAAATCTGGAGATTATACTATTATTTCTAAATTAATTGACGGTCAGTTTCCTGAATATAATCAAATAATACCAAAGAATAACGATAAAATTATAAAAATTGATAAAAAAGTGATTTTTGATGCTGTTGATAGAGTCTCAACCATTGCTAATGATCAGCACAGGACTGTAAAATGCACATTGGAATCTGATAAAATATCACTACAAGTCAGCTCTTCTGATGGCGGCTTTGCTGATGAGGAAGTCTCTGCTAATTTCAAAGGAAATAAAATTGAAGTTGGTTTTAATTCAAAATATTTACTTGAAATAATTAATCAAATTGATTCCAATTCTATCAATTTAAAATTTGACGATAACTTCTCTCCTATTATTCTAAATTCTGATAATTTACAAGGGCTTTATGTTATTATGCCTGTTAAAGTTTAAGACCAAATCTTTTTCTTTATTAAACAATATAACGAAATAATTTTAAGATTTTTATAATTTTAAGCAAAAAATATGAAGTTAAATTGTTTATTATTTTAAAGATGGAATTTAATATAAGAATCTTTTAGGAAATTATTAATTTACGATACTACTCATCTTAAAAAACTTAAATGTTTGAAATATTTGCCAATCCTAATTTTAAAATAATAGTAACATTTTTAGTTACAATATTAGCCTTTATATCATTTATTAAAGAAAAAGTACCAGCCCATGTAACAGCCATGGTCGTAATGATTGCGCTGCTTATTTTCGGCATTATAGACACAAATGATGCCTTAAATGTATTCTCAAATCCAGCCGGAATAACAATTGCCTGCATGTTTATAATTAGCTCTGCTCTACAAAAAACTGGAGTAATTGACCTAATTGGCAGCAATGTTTTACTTTTGACGCAAAAAAATAAAATAATTGGCATAACGGCTCTCTTTCTTGGAATCTTGATAACTTCTGCCTTTATGAATAACACCCCAGTTGTTATTATAATGACCCCTATAGTAATCGAATTAGCAAAAAAACTACAACATAACCCATCAAAATACCTAATCCCTCTATCCTATGTAGCCATATTAGGAGGAACCTGTACGTTAATCGGCACATCTACAAATATATTAGTGGATGCAATTGCACAAGATCACGGTCAAGAGCCTTTCAGTATGTTTGAAATTACCTTACCTGGAATTATAGTTGCTACAAGTGGCATGTTATTTTTAACTTTTATTGGCAGAAAATTATTACCAGATAGGCCACTTCTAGAAAAGGAATTTGCCAATAAACATAATGAAAAAGAATTTATAGCAGAGGCCTTGGTAGCCTCTGAATCAAAATTTATTGGAAAAACTATTGATGAGGTAGAATTAATAGGAGATATTAAGTTTCAAATAATAGATGTAATTCGTCAAGACACAAAAATTAGCACAATAGGCATAATTAAGGAAATGATATCAAAAATAGTTAATCAAAGCTTCAGAAATTCACATAATTTAGGAAAAGAATATCTAAAAGAGGGGGATAAAATTATATTTAGAGTAACGGAGTCAGAATTAATAAATTTAAAAAAATTAACGGGTCTTAATTTTAATAAAGATAACATAGAGGAACCGGAAGCGGAAATCTATGAGGGTGTAATTGGCATGAATTCTAAATTTATTGAAAGAAAAGCCTCAGATTTAAAATTAAGAGCAAAATATGGCTGCTATATATTAGCAATACATCGTGATAAAAAAAATATTATATCAAATTTTGATGAGATAATTCTAAAATACGGTGATGTTTTATTGATTGAGGGACCAAAAGAAAAAATGGATGAATTATTTGATAATGAATCTATAATGAATGTTACTAAAGCTAAGAGACAAGAATTTAATAACAAAAAAGCACCGATAGCTATTGCCACATTATTTGGAGTTGTGGGCTTGGCTGCTTTTAATATTATGCCAATTGCCGGATTGGCAATGATTGGAGCCGTCATAGTAATAGTAACGCGCTGTGTTGAGGCGCGAAAAATACATAAATCAATACAATGGCCAATATTAATCTTAATATTTGGCATGTTATCCCTATCTATTGCGCTCTATAAAACCGGTGGAGCAAATTTAATAGTAGATTTTATTGCAAATCTTGTTGGTCATCACGGTCCAGTAGTACTTCTAATTACCATTTATGTAATTACCTCATTTTTTACAGAAATTATGAGCAATAATGCTGCCGCGGTATTATTAACCCCTATTGCTATCGGCTTAGCTGAATCTATTGGCGTAGATTCACGACCATTTATTATTGCTATTATGTTTGCAGCTTCAGCTAGTTTTGCTACACCAATAGGCTATCAAACCAACACTTATATTTATAATATTGGTAATTATCGCTTTAGCGATTTCTTAAAAATTGGTATACCAATGAATCTAACTATAATGTTTGTAGCAATTAATAGTATTTTGTTAATTTGGGATTTCTAAACAGAATCAATTATGCTAAAAACTATTCTGATTTCTATTATATTCTCATTTTTGATTTTCAATAAAATATATGCAAGCGGCAACCATAGCAATAGAGTAGATTATCACGCCCCAATAACAATTATGAATGACCATTCTCATAAAAAAGGGGAAATCATGTTATCTTATCGTTACTTGGAAATGAAGATGTCTGGACTAAAAAATGGAAGTGAAGATATTTCAAACTCCGATGCTTTATCAAATTATATGATGATACCAAGTAATATGAGAATGAAGATGCATATGCTTGGAGCCATGTATGGCTTTACTGATAATTTAACTATAATATTAGCTGGCAGTTTAATTAAAAAAGAAATGCAACTCCTAAATTCATCCTATAGCATTTCACAACGTCAATCCAATGGCTATGGCGATACGAAATTAGGCTCCATTATAAAATTACATGACGATAATAAGCAGGAGCTAATAATGCATAATGCCCTATCAATTCCAACAGGCTCCATAGATGAAAAACATAATTCTTCAAAATTACCTTATTCTATGCAAATTGGCTCCGGCTCTTACGATTTAAATACTGGACTAACTTATAAAATATTTCATAACAAATATTCTTTTGGTAATCAAATTTCAGGATTATTTAGAATGAATAATAATGATAGTGGTTATAAATTTGGGGATCAATATGATATTAATAGCTGGATAACTCATAAAATTAACAATAATAGCTCAATATCAGCTAGAATCCACTATCAAAAAACGGAATCAATAGAGGGGAAAGATGTAGATATAACAAAAATGATGATTACCATGCCAACTCAAGATCCAAGTCTATATAGTAAAGAAATTATTAATATTGCCCTTGGTGGTAATTATTTATTTACTAAAAATAACTTAAAAGGAAATAGATTGGCTTTTGAAATTATAAAACCAATATATCAAAAACTAGATGGCCCTCAAATGAAATTTGATTATAAAATAGTAATTGGTTGGCAAAGATTATTCTAGAAGATAGATATGTTACACAATAATCTTAACTTCATATTTTTTTCTTAAAATCATAAAAAGCCCATGAAAAATATTATGAAATTATAATTTTTACCTAAAAAAATATTTAGCTATATCATTCATTATTAAAACTTAATTAAAATAAATTTATTGAACTATAATATTTATTTTAGCCTCTGTTATAGATTGCGTGATGAATTCTTTTAATGCTTTTGTTGATAGGTTTCTAACAATAACATTTCTAAGATCTTCAATAGTTCCTATTTTAGATGATCTTTTTTCTTCTAATTTAATGATTGCCCATTTATCATTTAATGCAATTGGTTTTGAGATCTCACCCTTTTTTAGAGATTTTGCTTGCTTTAAAATATCTGCCTGCAAAAAATCCTCTAAAACAAAACCTAAATCACCTCCTTTTTTAGCAGCATCCTTATCCAAAGAATGATTTTTAGCTTGCCTGGCAAATGAATTTGGAAATTTTATTAACTTTTTATAAATAGAATTTGCCTTATCTTTTGTTGCTAAAGAAATATATCTGATCCTAAAATCCTCTTTATTTTTTATATTTTGTACTAATTCGTCATAGTTTTTATTTACCGCCTCATCTGAACTTGCATCTTTAGCAATTTTAGTATAAAGATTTTGCTTTAAAATTTCTACTTCAAACATGTTTAAAGCTTTTTTATATTCAGCTGATTTATGTAAATTTTGCTTTTTAGCTTCTTTATAAGAAATTTCTCTTAAAACAATTTCCTTAATAATTGCCTCTTTCTCAGATGAACCTAAAGAGCTAAATTTTACATTTTTTAATTTATCATTCTGTAAAGCTAATCTATTTAATTCTCCTTGTGCTTCTTGTAAAGTTATAGTGCCGCCATTGTAATTTGAAATAATGGTATTTTCTGCATTATTTATATTGCTTTGTGCTATTGATGAATCATCTTGATTGCCAGCATTATATGCAATCAATGAGACTGCAACGATAACTAAAAGGGATATTATTGTAATTTTCTTACTATTTATTATTTTATTTATATTCATGACCTAATTTTATTTAAATTACTATTTCTGAATTAAGAAGAAACCTTAATATTTTCAACAAATAAATGTTATAACTAAAAGATAAACGATTTACAATTAAACATCAAGATAAAAATAGCTATTGCCTTGTTTTTATACAATGTCTATGTCAAATCCTATCTTTAAAATTGATTGAAATAATATTATCTATCGACTTCCCCAAATACAATATCTTGTGTTGAAATAACCGTAACAACATCCGATAGCAAATGACCCCTTGTCATAAAATCAAGAGCCTGCAAATGAGCAAAGCCAGGGGCTCTTAAGCGACAACGAGCTGGTTTATTGCTACCATCAGCAACAATGTAAACTCCAAACTCACCTTTTGGAGCTTCAACTGCCCCATAAACCTCTCCTGCTTTAACCTTATAACCTTCTGTGAATAATTTAAAGTGATGTATCAAAGCCTCCATAGAAGATTTTGTGTCTCCTCTTTTAGGGGGAGCAACTTTTTTATCAGAAGTCACAATTGGTCCTTCTGGCATTTTTTCTATACATTGCTTGACAATTCTAATTGATTGATACATCTCCTCTATTCTAATCAAGTAACGATCATATGAATCACCATTTTTACCAACAGGAATATCAAAATCAAGCTGGTCATAAATTTCATAAGGTTGTGATTTTCTTAAATCCCAAGCAATTCCTGAGCCTCTAATCATGGGGCCAGAAAAACCGTAATCAAGAGCTTCTTCCTTGGAAACAGTGCCAATATCAACTAATCTTTGCTTAAAAATCCTGTTATTAGTTAGTAAAGTTTCTAGGTCTTTTACATATTTTGGATAATTGTCAGCAAATTTTGCAATATCCTCAAGTAAACCATCCGGCAAATCCTGATGAACTCCGCCAGGCCTAATATAAGCTGCATGCATTCTGGAGCCACTGACACGCTCATAAAATTCTATAATCTTTTCCCTTTCCTCAAATAACCATAAAAGAGGGGTCATAGCACCAACATCAAGAGCTTGAGTGGTTATGGCCATTATATGATTTAATATTCTAGTTAATTCACTAAATAATACCCTGATATATTTAGCACGAAGTGGAATTTCACACCCTAATAATTTCTCGACAGCTAAGGCATAGGCGTGCTCTTGACACATTGGAGCAACATAGTCCAAGCGATCAAGATATGGAACTGCTTGTAAATATGTTTTATGTTCCATTAATTTTTCTGTTCCTCTGTGAAGTAAACCAATATGAGGATCAGCTCTTGTTATAACTTCACCATCCATCTCTAAAACAAGCCTTAATACACCGTGAGCTGCTGGATGTTGAGGACCAAAATTAATGGTCATGTTTTTTAAATCAACTTGCGTCATAATTTAATTAAATTTAATAATTTTTTTTCAATATAATCAAATAATTTAAAAAAACAATAATTATTTAAAACTATTAAAATTAAGAATTGAGATTTTTAGAAAAAAAATGAGCTTTCTGAATATATTCTTGAGGATCTTTAACATTGACTAAAGAATCAGAAGGTGTATTAAATTTATCATAAAGCCTTGTCAGTAAAAAACGAACAGAAGCAGCAAGAAGAGCAGTAGGTAGAAAGCTTTTTTCTTCATCAGGTAATTTTCTAACCTCTTCATAACCTTTAAGAACCTGGTTATATTTTTCTTGATTAAGCTGATTATCCTGATTAAAACACCAAGCATTTATAACAATAGCTAGATCATAAATTAAGAGATCATTGGCAGCAAAATAAAAATCAATAACACCGCTAACTTTAGCATTTTCATCAAAAAAAACATTATCTGGAAATAGATCAACGTGAACAGCTCCACTTTTTAGATTATCACGCCAATTTGTTTTGATTAGAGAAAGATATTGATTAATTTTAATACATAAACCTGGCTCATAATTCTCAATTTCATATTGCATTTTACTAAATAAATCATCAAATCTTGCTACCCCAAGATCATTTTCCCTAAACTCTTCAAAGTTACTTGAACCAAGATGTAAAATGGCTAAATTACGACCAATTTCAAAACAATGTTTTGTAGTAATATTATTATAAATGCCATTTTGTTGTGGCCTTAAAATAGCACCATTTAGAAAGCTAACTATTAAGGCTGGCTTATCTTTTAAGTCATTAATTAAATGCCCAGAATTATTTTGAATTGGCTCTGGACAGCAGATGTCATGACCGGCAAGATGCTTCTTTAAATTAATAAAAAATGGTAATTCACTTTTATTAATTCTGCTTTCAAAAATTGTTAAAATATATCTTCCTATTGAGGTTTCAATAATAAAATTAGAATTATCAATACCATCAATAATACCTTTAAAAGAAACTAGATCACCAATATTATAATTTTTTAGAAAATCAGAGATATCTTTTGAATTTAACTGTGTATAAACTGCCATTTTATTTATTATTTATTTGTATTATCTTCAATATTTTTATTATTACTAGACTCAATTGCTCCTTGATGCTTTTCCCAGCCCTGCTGATATGAAGCATTTGATCTAACATTGGCACCCCAGCTTTTCTGACCCTTGGAATCAACTTTCTTATAAAAAGAATCAACTTTGTGAGCAAATTTCTCCTTTTTATCAAAGGCATTTTGTAAAATTAGTTTAGAAGTATGGTTTGCAATTTGCAAGTCAACTTTATTTTTAATGCGAGGATTAAAAACCTGATTAATCCATTTTGTAGTATTAGTAAAAAAATCCATTACATCTTTAGTTAAAAAATCTCCACTTTTTCTAACATTGCGAGAAACGCTAAGCAATTCAAAATAACGAGCGAATAGCTCTGAAATTATCTGGTGATTTGGATAAGATTTAACACCCTCAACCATTACGCGCTGAATTTCTCCTTTCAATGCTATATTATTTGGGTTACGATTTCTCATATCAAAACCTATAGCTTTACGAAAATCTTCATTTAAAACAATCCCACCCTCAACTTCAAGTGCGTGAGCCATTTCATGAGCAACAACATTTACTAAAAGGCTTTTTATAATAATTTTATGACGCAATTTATTGGAGAATTTACCAAAGAATTTATTCACAGCTTTATTTTGCTCTGTCAAATAACAGCCAACATTTGTATCCCAATCTTTGATGATTTTTATTTCAAACTTTAAATCACCCTCCTGCATTCTTGTTAAAACGAGATCAAGACCATCTTTAAAAAGTTCAATATTGTAAATACTGGTAAAAATATCATAAAATTTCTCAATATTTTGAACCCCCTCAAAAGAAACCTGTTTATTAATAATATCTTTTAACAGATTGGACATTTTAAGATTATTTTTTACTATTTAACGGTATAGCATAAAGCTCTAAACGATGATCCACTAATTTATAACCTAGATCTTGCGCAATTTTATCTTTTAAATTCTCTAAATCCTTATCAAAAAATTCTACAACCCTTCCTGTACTAACATCAATTAGATGATCATGATGGTCATCTTCATTGACCTCTTCATATCTAGCCTTTCCTTCACCAAAATCATGTTTTTGAATAATATTATCTTCTTCAAACATCTTAACAGCACGATAAACTGTTGCGATGCCAATTTTTGGATTAATCCTGCAAGCTTCATTGTAAACTTCTTCAATATCGGGATGATTTTTAGAATTTGCAATGACTTTGGCAATTATTTTTCTATTTTCAGTAAGTTTAATATTCTTCTCTTGGTAGTATTTCTCAATTCTTGATGTCATAATTTAATTAAATCATTGTTTTTTATATAATTATATTGTATTTTACTTTTAATTTAAAATAATGCAATTTTTTTTAAGAGAATATGTCAAAAAAACTAAAAAAGGAATTAAACGATCTAGATTTATCCTTAACTTTTGATGATGTACTTCTAAGGCCAGCCTACTCTGAAATATTGCCAGCGCAAGCAGAAACAAAAACAAAAATAACCAAAAATATTGAAATTAACATTCCATTAATTTCCTCAGCAATGGATACCGTCACTGAATCAAGCCTAGCCATAGCAATGGCACAATCTGGAGGCATGGGCTGTATTCATAAAAATCTTAGTATTAAAGATCAGGCTGACGAAGTAAGGAAAGTTAAAAAATTTGAATCAGGAATAGTAATTAACCCAGTAACTATTACACCAGATCAAACTTTGGGACAAGCTTTACAGATCATGAAAAAGTTTAGCATTTCCGGAATTCCTGTTGTAAAAGAAGAGGGAAGTAATAAATTAGTCGGAATTTTAACAAATAGAGATGTTAGATTCGTTACCGACAAAAAGCAGCTAGTTAGCGAATTAATGACAAAGGAGAATTTAGTTACAGTTAAAAGTGATATTAGTAGAACTGACGCTAAAAACTTATTACATAAAAATAAAATTGAGAGATTACTAGTTATTGACGACAAAATAAATTGTGTTGGCCTTATTACCAGTAAAGATATTGAAAAATCTAAGCAATTTCCATTAGCCTGTAAAGACAGTAAGGGTTCTCTAAGGGTTGCCGCTGCAACTGGCGTTGGCAAAGATGGCTTTAAAAGAGCGGAGGCTTTAATTGAGGCTGGTGTTGATATAGTAGTAATTGATACAGCACACGGCCATTCAAAAGGAGTGATTGACGCTATCAAACAAATGAAGAAAGCCTTTCCTAAAGTTGATATAATTGCCGGAAATATTGCTACTGCTAATGCGGCAAAGGCACTAATTGAAGCCGGAGCCGACGGCGTAAAAGTAGGAATTGGACCAGGATCAATTTGCACAACTAGAATTGTTGCTGGAGTTGGGCATCCACAATTATCAGCAATATTAGAAATTTCTGAAATTTGTGACAAATACAAGATCCCATTAATTTCAGATGGTGGCATTAAATTCTCTGGCGATTTAGCAAAAGCAATAGCAGCTGGAGCTTCTTGCGTAATGATTGGCGGCTTACTTGCTGGATGCGACGAAACTCCGGGTGAAATTACCCTATTTCAAGGCAGATCTTATAAAATATATCGTGGCATGGGTTCAGTTGGGGCAATGGCTCGTGGCTCCGCGGATCGCTATTTTCAAGAAGACATTACCGATAAATTAAAATTAGTTCCTGAGGGGGTGGAAGGCAGAGTTCCATATAAAGGACCAGTAACCAATGTTCTTCATCAGCTTGTTGGTGGCTTAAAATCAGCCATGGGCTATACAGGAAATAAAACAATTACAGAAATGAATAAAAATTGTTCATTTGTCAAAATAACTAATTCTGGCCTAAAAGAAAGCCATGCTCACAGCATAAATATTACAAGTGAAGCACCAAATTATTCTAGTGTTTAATCTAAATATTTAACTATATCACACCAAAATTAATCAGAAAGAATCATAACCTTAAATAATTCTCCCATTTGATCTTTATTAATTAAGCGATCAATTGCAGAATTGATATTTTCCTGCTCATCGGAAGATTTTGCCTTAGATGATTTAAAACTATTTATTAAAGATTTTCTTCTAATTTCAATTCCTAAAGATTCCAAAAATTCTTTTTGGGTTACAATCCAGCTTTTTAATTGCAGATTATTGGCTATTTTTTCTAAATTGGTAAAATTAACCAGAGAAGTTATGTCACTTTTGCCAATATTCTGCAAAAGATCACTATATTTATGTTTATAAATAGCTTGTAAACTATCTTTATATTTATTTTCAATATAGCCATAATCAATAATAATAGCTAATCCGTTAGTTTTCTTAATTGCAGAACTTAAATCAGACATAAATTGAGATGATAATGGTGAATATTCAAAAATATCACCATTTTTAATATCTTTTTGAGTAAATTCCTCAATTTTTTGACTTAAGATCTCATTTTTCTCAGATAGAGCAAATTGCAAATTATCATTTTTATTAATATTTACTATTTTTTCAATCCACATATTATCAATTCTAACATATTGATTAATTGCAAAGCAGTCAAAAAGTTCATTGGCTAAGAAAAAGATTGGTTTTTCTTGATTATTTTCATAAAAATCATCAAAACTACTCCACCATTTAATTTTAAAATCTTGTAGATTCTTTTTTTGAATTTCTTGTAATTTAGGACTTAGCTCAATGATGTTTACAGTAGTTTTTTCTAAGAAATTTGGAATTTTACTGGCAAATCTTAGTATATCATGCATTAAAGTACCCTTTCCCGCACCCATTTCAACTAAATTAATTTCTTGCGAATTATAATTATTTTGCCATAAATTTACTTGATAAGCCGCTATTAGCTCACCAAAAACTTGACTAATTTCTGGCGCTGTAATAAAATCTCCATCCCTGCCAATAGGTTGATTATTAGTGTAGTAGCCAAATTTTGGATGAAATAAGGCCTCATTCATAAATTGACTGACAGTTAAAGGACCTTGTAGCTTGATAAGACTTTTTAAATATTTATTCATGTTAAATTAATACTCAAACTTATAAAAAAGATCTTTAGGCTAAAAATTAATAAAATTCTGTAGTAATTTTAGGCCATTATCAGCACTCTTCTCTGGATGAAACTGGGTTGCGATAATATTATCTTGAGCTATTATAGCAGCAATCTTATTGTTACCATAAGAAACTTGTGCTATAATATTTTCCTGGCTTCTTATTTGAAAATGATAGCTATGCACAAAATAAAAATGATCACCCTGCTCAATTCCTGACAATATTTTATGATCAGATTTAATTTCTAGATCATTCCAGCCAATATGGGGAATTTTCAAAGAATTATTATTACTATCTATTTTTATTACCTCTCCTGGAATAAAATTTAAACCTTGATTCTTGCCATCTTCATAACCAAACTCAGCTAAAAGCTGCATTCCAACGCAAATCCCTAAAAAGGATTTGCCTTTCTTGATATGATTTTTGATCTCTGCTATTAATCCATTAACAGCACTTAAGCCCTGCATGCAGTCAGCAAAAGATCCAACGCCAGGTAAAATTAAATGGGAAGACTCTTTGATATCACTTATTTTATTAGAAATTATAACATGCTGACTATCTTGCTTTATTGAAGTTAGAGCATTAAAAACTGATCTTATATTTCCGGAATTATAATCAATTATAACTATCTTAGAAGACATTATGTAGTTTTTGTTTTTTTCTTTTTCTTGAATCTTAAGAATTCTCTATCTTCCTCATCAAGAAACTTATATTTTTTAATTATTTTTTCGTCGTATTTTTCAATATAACCCTCAACAAATCTCAATTTTGCTGCTTCTTTATTTTCTCCAAAAACACAGCCAATAAATTCATAACCTTTCTTTTTTAAACCCTTGCCATACCAGTAATTAGCATTAGCGGCAATTATAAGAGATGTTGAAATGAAGGCTAATAGAATATCAGTGGCACTTGCTTTATAGATACCATAAATTTTAATAAGGAATATATCAATAATTATCACTAATATGAGACCGCGCATCATTTTGTGATATAAAAACCAAAGTAAATTAAAGAAGAAGGCTGGAAATGAAAAACCATTCTTAATGAATATTAAATCTATAATATCATCTTTTTCGGTTTTTTTTATATATGAGTTATAGAGCTTCATATTTAATAAAATTTTAAATCTTAAACTATATTATTCATTAAAGGTAGAACTTGTGTATAAAATCTATATAAAAAACAAAAAGCTACATTATAAATATTTTTAAAATGTAGCTTTAATTATTAACTTTTAATTATTCTTAAAAATTATTTAAGAACTGTTTTTACTTTTTCAACTATAGTTTTAAAGGTGGCAGGCTCCTTAATAGCAATATCTGATAATATTTTTCTGTCAAGATCGATGCTAGCTAATTTTAAGCCATTAGCAAATTGTGAATAAACTAAACCATATTCACGAACAGCTGCGTTAATTCTTTGAATCCAAAGACCTCTAAAATCACGCTTTCTGTTTCTTCTGTCTCTGTAAGCATATTGTAAAGCTTTTTCAACTCTTTGTAGGGCAATACGATAGCAATTTTTTGCTCTACCGCGATAGCCTTTAGCTAATTTAATAATTTTTTTATGTCTGGCTTTTTTTGTAACCCCTCTTTTTACTCTACTCATTTTTAAATATAATATTAATTATTGTAAGGCATTAAATGCTTTAAGATATTTTTAGTATCCGCACTACTAATAGTGCTAGATTTTCTTAAATCTCTGATTTGAGAATTGCTTCTCTTAACCATACCATGTCTTTTACCTATTTTTTTGTAAACAACCTTTTTCTTTGCAGTTACTTTAAATCTTTTTTTAGCACTGCTATTTGTTTTTAATTTTGACATAATTTTATTTATATTAACTATCAATTCTTACGAAATGGTGGGATCGGTAGGACTCGAACCTACGACCAAGACGTTATGAGCATCCTGCTCTAACCAACTGAGCTACGATCCCGAAAACTACCAACAACACCTAATCAAATTTCCATCCTTCATTTTTATCAGACATTGCAATTATATTCCAATAGTGAATTTCAAGGAGTTGCTAAGTATAATATCGTGATTTTATTTTTGCAAGTTATTTATCTATAATATATTTATATTCAAAATATTGCAAAATATAGCATCAAAGTTAGTAATTAACGAACAATATAAGAGAGATATCTTTATAAATTAAAAATCCTGTAATACCAAATACATTTGTATAAATTGACTAAAGCTATTAAATAATCTAACTCTTTAACCTCTGCCTACAGCGGACGAGTGGTCTAAAAGAAAATAGCTATAGCTTTAGAAGAAATAAACTATCTTAAACCTTGACAGGTACCCAAATAACTAGACAATAACTATTCTTCAATTTATTGTTATTTTAACTTTAAATTAAGAAATAAATTATGCCAACAGGATATCCAGCATTAAATGCTAAACAAAAACAGGAAATAA
>CAJQHT010000018.1 GCA_905478245.1 uncultured Rickettsiales bacterium
GTAGGCTAGTGATTTTTTCTCTTTACCGTAAAAGGTTTTCTTTTGCAGTGTTTCTATGTCTTGTGTAGATAGTTTTTTGATGTTTCTCATATAATCATATGCCTCTACCAAGAAACCTGCAGAACCCACAGCACCATCATAGACTGTTTCTCCTATTTGTGGGTCAACTACTTTTACTATGGTTTTAATCAAAGGACGAGGTGTGTAGTATTCTCCACCATTACGCCCTGCATTCCCCATATTTTTAATTTTCCCTTCATACAGGTGGCTCATCTCCAACTGTTCTGCATGGGTTCTAAAGCGGAGTTCATCAATTAAGGCAACTACTTCCCGTAAATTATAACCAGACTGTATGCGATTCTTTAGCTCGCCAAAGATTTCCCCAATCTTATATTCTATGGTATCTGCACTTGTAGCATTTGCTTTAAACTTCTTTAAATATAGGAAGAGTTCGTTATTTATAAAATCTAATAAATCATCTCCTGTTTGAGCATTGTGGTCTATCTTACCGTCAGCTAATTTAGGTGCTGCCCAAGTAGTCCACTGAAACGCAGGTTCTATTAGTCTTGTATATTCTTTACCAGATAGCAACGCCGCATTTTCTTTGTCCTTTTCTAAATCGTCTAAGTATTTCAAAAACAATACCCAAGAGGTTTGTTCTACATAATCCAATTCACTACCACACCCTGCATCTTTATGTAGTATGTCATCTATATTCTTAAAACTTTGTTCAAACATATTTTTTATAATCTAAATAAAATATTCTATTTCATAATTCTTTTTGGTAATACCTTCACTTGTAGGGGCAACTAAGATTTTTTTCTTTGCCATGTTTTTAACAATAATTGCATTAGGGCCAATTTTGGCCTCGTCTCCAATATTAATATCACCAATAACTTTTGCTCCAGCGCCAATAATAACAGAATTGCCAATTGTTGGGTGACGCTTTTTATCACTAATTTTACCACTTCCACCAAGTGTGACACCATGATAAATGGTAACATCGTCGCCAATAACAGAGGTTT
Source organism: uncultured Rickettsiales bacterium (assembly GCA_905478245.1). Taxonomy (GTDB): domain Bacteria; phylum Pseudomonadota; class Alphaproteobacteria; order Rickettsiales; family UBA1997; genus CAJQHT01. Next base: position 1,026 of record CAJQHT010000018.1, read on the forward strand.
CCCCAATTACAATTCCAGTGCCATGATCAATAAAAATTCTTTTACCAATTTTAGCACCAGGATGAATTTCAATACCAGTTAAAATTGAAGCAATATTTGATAAAAAACGCGGCAATATCGGTATATTTAAGCGATAAAGTAAATTTGATATTCTGTAAAAAAACATTACATGTGCTCCAGGATAGCATAAAATTACTTCAAGTAAAGTTGGCTGAACAGGGTCTTTTTTCTTGATATTTGATAAAAAATCTAACATATATTAATTTACAGAAATATTATAATTCTAAACCTCGATATCTGCAAATAAAATAGAAGAAAGATATCTTTCGCCACATGACGCTAGAATAAATACTATTAATTTACCCTCATTTTCTGGTCTTTTTGCAACTTCTAAGGCAGCTTTAAAAGCAGCGCCAGAAGAAATTCCTGCCAAAATACCCTCTTTTAAGGCTAATTGTCTAGCATTAGAAACAGCATCTTCGTTAGAAACCGTAATAATTTCATCAATTATGTCTTCATCTAAGATATCAGGAATAAAACCAGCGCCAATTCCTTGTATTTTATGTGGCCCCGGCTCTCCTCCTGATAAAACAGGACTGTCAGCTGGCTCAACTGCAATCATTTTAATATTAGGATTTCTTTGTTTTAGAATAGATCCAATTCCAGTTATTGTCCCTCCAGTTCCAATACCACTAACTACAATATCAACCTTGCCATCAGTATCTTTCCAGATTTCTTCTGCTGTAGTTTTTTGATGAATTTCAACATTAGCCTGATTAGCGAATTGCTGCAACATCACAGAATTTTCTATTTGCGCATTTAATTCTTCAGCTTTTGCAATTGCACCTTTCATGCCTTTTGCCGCCTCCGTTAACACTAATTCAGCACCGTAAGCCTTTAATAATTTTCTTCTCTCCAGTGACATTGATTCTGGCATAGTTAAAATTAAACGATAACCTTTAATGGCAGCAACAAATGCTAGCGCAATTCCAGTATTTCCAGAAGTTGGCTCAATTAAAGTATTTTTTCCAGGAATAATTTTTCCAGCCTTTTCAGCAGATTCAATCATGCTTGCTCCAATTCTATCCTTTACAGAATTAGATGGATTAAAATATTCTAATTTAGCAACAATAATTGCCTTACTTTCATTAAGTTTATTGATCTTAACTAATGGAGTATTTCCAATTAATTCAATAACATTATTTGCAATTTTCATTTCTATTTCTATATTATTTTTTTATAAAGTATTTTTTAAAGAGAGAGGTTAGTTCAGTAAAAAATCCAACATTAGAAGATTTAGATTTCACTAAATCATTAGTGGCTTTATTGATAATACCGCAAGCGATAGTTTCATTAGTGCTTTTGTCTATCAGTAAAAAGGAGCCTGTTTTTCTATTTGTTGTAAAATCATCAAAAGCTAAGGCATCGGATAGTGAAATATCAATATTAGCAATCTGATTTTGCTCTATTTCCTCAATATTATTGTCTTTTTGTAAATTTTCAACATTTACATGATAATTCAGATTGTCAATTCTAGCTCTTGTATAATTATGGTTTAATTTTATAAAATATTCACAAGCATTATCTTTGTTAAAACTTTCTTCACTAAACCATAGTAAATGACAATTGAATTGATTAGATAATTGTGGTTTATTGGCAAAATCAGATATTAAACCACCGCGATCAAGATCAATATCTTTATCTAGCCTAATCAAAGCTGAATTATTGGAATTGGCTGTTTGTGTATCTTTAGAAGAATGAATAATTTCGACAATAGTAGCATTTTTTTGCAAAGGATAAGCGCTAATACCATCACCAACATTTAAAATGCCACTAGAAAGAAAACCTTGATAATATCTTTTTCTGTCATCTTTAATTACATTTTGAACTTGGAATCTAGTGACAGATTTATCTGAAATCTTTTCCTTAATAGTAAGTAGGTAATCTATAATTGATTTTCCCTCATACCATTTAATATTATCACTTTTAACGACAATATTATCACCTGTTAGCGCAATAATTGGCACAAAATAAATATTATCAAAATCAAGATCTTTAACTTTTTGTAAATATTCTCTTTTAATTTTATCAAAAACTTTTTGGTCATTATTAACCAAATCCATCTTATTAATTGCAACTATTATATTTTTAATACCAAATAAATTAGAGATATAGCTATGTCTGATAGTTTGAGTTTTAATTCCCTTTAAAGCATCAATTAAAATTATAGCAATATTTGAGTTAGAGGCAGCAACTGCCATATTTCTGGTATATTGCTCATGTCCAGGGGCGTCAGCTATAATAAATTTCTGATTATTATGAGAAAAATAGCGATAAGCAGCATCAATGGTAATTCTTTGCGATCTCTCTGAAGTTAAGCCATCTAAAAAGAGTGAAAAATCTAAATCACCTCCCTTAAATGATGCTTCAGTAGATTTTGCTACCTCTTCAATTTGATCCTGATAAAGTGAATTTGTATCATATAAAAGCCTACCAATTAAAGTAGATTTACCATCATCAACATTACCAGCTGTTAAAAATTTTATTATTTCCTGTGTCATTATAATTTCTTATTAATTTATTAAAAATATCCTTCTAATTTTTTCTTTTCCATCGACCCAGATTGATCAGAATCAATTAATCTACCCTGTCTTTCAGAAAATTTACTAGCCTCCATTTCAGCAATTATTTTATCTAAATTATCAGCCTTTGATTCAATAGCTCCAGTTAATGGATAACAACCAAGAGTTCTAAAACGAACATCAAGCTTTTCAGGAGTCTCACCTTTTTCTAAAGGCAGGCGCTCGTCATCAACCATAATCTTAGTTCCAGCCCTATCAACAACTGGTCTTTTTTTAGAAAAATATAAAGGAACAACTTCTATTTCTCTTTCTTTAATATATTGCCAAATATCAAGCTCTGTCCAATTTGAAAGAGGAAATACACGCATTGACTCACCCTTATTAATTTTGCAATTAAAAATATTAAACATTTCTGGTCTTTGTGATTTTGGATCCCAACCATGAAATTTACTTCTAAAAGAAAAAATTCTTTCTTTAGCACGAGATTTTTCCTCATCTCTTCTGGCGCCACCAAGAGCAACATCAAATTGATATTTATCCAAGGCCTGTCTTAAACCTTCAGTCTTCATAATATCGGTATAAACCTTGCTTCCCTCACCAAAAGGGCTAGCTTTTTTCTTCACACCCTCTTGATTAGTATGAACTATTAAATCTAGACCAAATTTCTTTGCTTGCGCATCACGAAATTGGATCATTTCTTTAAATTTCCAAGTTGTATCAATGTGTAATACCTTAACTGGTGGTTTTATTGGATAAAAAGCCTTTAAGACTAAATGTAAAAGTACCGAGGAATCCTTTCCTATTGAATATAAAAAAACCGGATTATCAAATTCTGCAATTGCTTCGCGAATTATATAAATTGACTCATCTTCTAGAGCCTGTAAATGTTTACTAACCATTTTAATTTTAATTTTTAATTAACTTATAAGAAAAATCACCAAAAGTTTCATTTTCTTGTTTCTCACGCACATATTGTGCAAATAAAATATCAAGATTCTCCAAAATATCATTTTCATTTAGATCTTCTTTATAAAGAGTATTTAGCCTTTCCCCAGTGGCACTGCCACCAATATACATATTATAAATACCCATGGCCTTACCAACAAAGCCTATTTCAGCCATAAACGGCCTAGCACAACCATTAGGACAGCCAGTCATGCGAATTGACACGGGATTATCAGCAATATCATGTTTTTTTAATAACAATTCAAATTTACTAATTAAATCTGGCAAATATCTTTGACCTTCAGCTAAGGCTAAAGGGCAAGTATTTAAAGCCACACAAGCCATTGCATTTTTTCTAATATTAGAAATTCCATCATTACTAACATTATATTTTGCCAATATTTTTTCTACTTTTTCTTTATTTTTAGCTTCAATATTACTAATAATAACATTCTGATTTGAGGTAAATCTGATATCTGATAAATTATTCTTAGTAATTTCAAGTAAAGCAGTTTTTAATTGCGCCTTTTCATCATCTAAAATACGACCATTTTCGACAAATATTAAATTATGATATTTGCCAGCATAATCTTGATGCCAACCATAATAATCATTTCTGGTTTCAAATTGAAAATGCTTAGCAGCTTCTAATTTAACACTACGCTTCTCTATTTCCTCTCTAACAAAATCAACTCCAAGCCTAGCTACGGTATATTTAAAACGAGAAAGTTTACGATCTTCTCTGTTTCCATAATCTCTTTGAGTGGTAGCAATAGCTTCTGCTACCTTAATAATATTTTCTTTATCAGTATAGCCAATTAAATTACCAATTCTTGGATAGGTATTTTCATTACCATGAGTATTGCCCATACCACCACCAATAACAATATTAAAACCTTTCAATATTTTATTTTCAATAATAGCAATTAAACCAACATCATGAGCATATAAATCCACATCATTATCAGGAGGAATAGCTATCACTATTTTAAATTTTCTTGGTAAATATGTTTCGCCATAAATTGGCTCTACTTCTTTTGTTGTTACCTTTTCTCCGTCCAGCCAGATTTCCTGATAAGCATTAGTTGATGGAAGCAAATGTTCACTAATTTTCTTTGAAAATTCATAAACTTCATCCTCCGCCTTAGATCCAGCAATAGTAGATGTAGACATGATATTTCTATTAACATCACCACAAGCAGCAATTGAATCTAAATCATATTTGTCAAACCAAGAAACAGTAGGTTTTAAAGTTGATTTAATAACACCATGTAATTGTATAGTTTGACGAGTTGTAACCTTGATAATACCAGTCGAATATTGATCAGCAATCTCGTTAGATCCAACCCATTGCTTCGCAGAAATTTTTCCACCAGGAATTCTAAGTCTAATCATAAAAGAATAAAGAGGTTCAAGTTTCTTTTCCGCTCTTTCATCTCTACGATCTCTGTCGTCCTGCTGATAAATACCATGAAATTTAATAACAGTCTGATCATCCTCAAATAAAGATCCCGTTATTGGGTTTTCTAAACTTTCATCAAGAGTACCTCTTAATTTTTTACTTTTTACTTTTATTCCTTCCGCCTTATTACTCATAATTTATTTAATTATATTTCAAAAAATAATTTAATTTTTAATATACATCAAGCAAATATCTATCTTGATTTTTCAATTCTTCAAGATACTGCAAAGCTTGATCGGTAGTTTTTTTACCACTGACCTCGATAATTTTTAATAATGCCACCTCTACATCTTTTGACATTTTTTCTTTATCTCCACAAACATAAAAATAAGCACCATTTTCTAGCCATTTAAATAATTCTTCACCCTGCTCTATAATTTTATGCTGCACATAAATTTTTTCTTTTTGATCACGAGAAAAAGCAACATCAATTTTATTTAACAGTCCAGAATCAAGATAATCTTGCCATTCAGTCTGGTATAAAAAATCTTTTAAGAAGTTACATTCACCAAAAAATAACCAATTTTTACCTGAGCTATTCTGAAAATTTCTTTCAGCCATAAAGGATCTAAAAGGTGCAATTCCAGTACCTGGCCCAACCATTATAATATCTTTTTCATCAGCAGGTAGTTTAAATTGACGATTTTTACTAACATAAAGATTAAGTTTATCACCCTCTTTCAAAGAAGCTAAATAATTAGAACATAAACCTTTTTGCTCCTTACCATTTTCATCATTATATTTTAAAACTGAAACAGTTAAATGCACCTCATTCTCCGTCTCATTAACACTTGAAGCAATTGAATAAAGTCTTGGGGTAATTTTTTTACCCTCATCGTCAAGTATAATAATTCCAATTGAATCACCTGGTTCATAATGAATATCATCTTCAACAGCTATTTCAATATGTCTGGTTTCTTTAACTGAACCATTATCACTTAAAATAACATTAGTTAGAATTTCACCTTCATAATTTGCTTTATTGGTAGATTTTGTAGCCACAGCAGTAGATGCAGAAACCTGCGCCCCAAAAGCAGTAAATATTTTATTTTTAATATCTTCTAAATGATCTTCAAAATCTAAATTTAAGTCCATTCTTTGACCTAGATTATTAGCTCCAAGTTCGTTTAATCTAGATTCAAGGTCTTTTCCAGACTGGCAAAATAAAGGATAATTAGTATCACCCAAAGCAACAACAAAATAATTTAAATTATTAAGTTTTAAATCTTCACTTTTAACAAATTCCCAGAATTTTTTGCCAGGTTCAGGCATTTCACCCTCACCATGAGTACTGATGATAAAAATAACATTCTTTTCTTTAGTTAAGTCATTAAATCTATATTGATTTGAAGCCTTAATTTTTACATTAACCGACTTATCTTTTAAAGATTTAGATAATTCAGCTGCTATAAATTTAGAATTACCAGTTTCAGTAACATAAATAATTGTTAATTTATCAACTAAACCAGAAGTATCAATTTTCGCCAAAGAATTAACAGAGCCACCCAGAGCAAGGGCAGAAAGATAGCCGCTAGACCATAGTAATTCCTCTTTGCTAGATTTACTAATAAATTGATCTAAAATTTTTTGCAATTCACTTTTTAACATTTTAATTTAACTTAATTTTTTTTATTATTTGATTTTACAAATTTACCATTAACCATATGAATACCACATTCTTGTTTATTATCACTTTCCCACCACCATCTACCAGAGCGAGCATCTTCACCATCTTTGACGGCTCTTGAGCAAGGGTCGCAACCAATTGATTTATAACCTTCATCATATAATTTATTATAAGGAATATTATTTTTTTTAATATATTTCCAGATTTCATCCTCATTTAAATCTAAAATAGGGTAAAATTTTATAATATTCAAAGATTTATCAAATTCAAGTAGGTTTTTGCTCTCACGATTGATATTATGCTCTTTTCTGACACCTGAAATCCAAATTTCTTTACCATTAAGCGCTTTTTTCAATGGCTCAACCTTTCTAATATGGCAACATTCAAGTCTCAAATCTAAATTATTATAAAAAGAATTTATACCTTTATTTTTAACAAAATCAGCAATTTTATCAGCATCAGGATAGAAAACATTAATTTTTTTCTGATATTTATCTAAAACCTCTTGCCATAATTCATAGGTTTCGCTAGGTAGGCGACCTGTATCAATAGCAAAAACTTCAATATTTAACTCATTTTTAAAGATTTCATCACAAATAATCTGATCCTCAATACTAAAACTAGTAGAAAAAGTAATATTTTTATAATTTTTAGCAATAAAACCAAGTCTTTCCTGCCAAGTTAGATTTTCAACATTATTAATTATTTTACTTATATCTAACATTCTACCTCCTTTCTTTTTCTGGGATTTTTAAAATAAACACCATCTAAATTTTCTTCCTTCCATTTAAAATCATGATGCTGATTAACGATGTCGCCAATAATAGTAATTGATGGCGAAATAAATTCTTTTTCAGCAAAGTCATTGTCAAAATTCTCCAAACTACTTATGTAAGTTTTTTGATAAGGCGTAGAAGCCTGCTCAATTACGGCTAAGGCAGTTTTTTTATCCTTTCCAGCTCTAATTAAATTTCTACTAATAACAGAAAGATTATGCGAAGACATATAAAGCACCAGAGAATCATTGCTTTGAGCTAAATTATCAAAATATTTATTATCAAATAAATCCTTTTCATAGATAGTTAAAAATCTAACTGATTTATTAGAATCCCGAGATGTTAATGACATTCCAGACAATGCAGCGGCAGCACTTGCCGCGGTAACTCCAGGAACAATTTGGTAAGGAATATTAATATTTTTTACAACTGCAATTTCTTCACTTAAATGAGCAAAAATAGTAGCATCTCCACCTTTTAACCTAGCAACTATATTGCCCTCTTTCGCAAACTTAGCAATTAAATCATTAATTTCATTTTGCTTATAACGATGAGAATCTCTTTTCTTTCCAACATTAATTTTAATAGCGTCTCTACGGGCATAATCAAGAATATCTTCTCCTACCAAGCGATCATAAAGCACAATATCGGCTTTTGAAAGTAAATTAACTGCTTTTATTGTCATTAATTCAGCATCACCAGGGCCAGCACCAATGAAATAAACCGCTCCCTGTTTTTTATTTTCAATATCAGCAAGTTTATCATCAAATAATTTTTGTGCTTTTTTAATATTTTTTATTGCAATTTCAGCGCCAATTACACCCTCTATAACATCTTGCCAAAAAATCCGACGAGCTTGTAAATCAGTTAATTTTTTACGCACCTTACCCTTATTTAATAAAATAAACTCATTAAAACCATCAAGATTTTTAATTAGGCTTAAATTAATTTTTTTCTTCAATATTCGAGCCAAAACAGGAGACATTCCAGAGGTGCCAATGGAAATCATAATATTTTCCTTCTTAACACTAGCACCAAAAATAAAATCAGAATTTTTAGGGTCATCAACGATATTAATTAAAATACCAAGTTCTTTAGCGTCATTTCTAATTTTTTGATTGATTAAATTATCATTTGTTGCAGCTATAACAATATCAAAACCCTTTAAATCAGCCTTTTCATAGCTTTTTTCAGTGTAATTTATGTTATTTTCAATTATTAAATCATGCATTTGATCTAATTTATCTTTAGACACAATTTTAACATCTGCTTTAAACTCAAGCAAAGATTCCAATTTAGCTAAAGCTATATTACCAGCCCCAACTATGAGAAATTTAATATTACCAATGTCTAAAAACAGTGGAAAATATGACATCAAAAAATAAAATTAATTAAAAAAGAAATTGTCTTAAAAAAGACATGAATAATGTTCAAAGAACACAGCCAAATTATAAAATAAATGGCAAAGATATAAAGCTAGGAACTAGCAACAACAACGACAACAACAACAAAAAGAGGCAGGAGAGAAAGTTTTTACGATATTAGATTTTGTAAATCCATCAAAGGATTTGTTAGAATTTGAATAATCCATATTTATCAAAATTTATTAAAAACTTAAAAAATAAAGGCATTAATTTATAAAATATTATACATTATTTAAACTAAAGAAACGCTTTGGTTGAAAACACTATAAACAATTAATAATTAAGTCAAGAAAAAATTATAAAACACGAACTATAACAATAGTCATATTTTAACAAGGCTTTTTGTAGATTTTTATCAAAAAATATGAAGTTAGATTATTTATTATTTTAACTTAATTTTAAAGATGGGATTTGGTCTAATTTTATTTTTTTACAGCCTTAACAGCCAATTCATCGACCAAATCATTGTAAAAATCACCAGAATGCCCCTTCACCCAACGCCAATCTATCTCGTGACCTAATCTTAATTCATCTAATTCTTGCCATAATTCCATATTTTTCACTGGCTGTTTTTTTGAATTACGCCAATTATTCTTTTTCCAAGAAAAAATCCATTTAGTAATTCCATCTTTAACATAGGTGCTGTCAGTATAAACTATAATATTAGAAGATTTTTTCAGAGTTTTTAAAGATTCAATCACTGCTTTTAACTCCATTTGATTATTTGTGGTATCACTTTGAGAGCCAAAAATTTCTTTTTTATGCTCTCTATAAAGCAAGATTGCAGCCCAGCCGCCAGGACCAGGATTACCAGAGCAAGCCCCGTCAGTATAGATTTTTACTATATTTTGGTCCATATAAATATTACAAAAGATTACTATTTACTTAAAGCTAGGAAGATTCTATTATATTAAAATTAAAAAATTAACAATTATTTTAAATTATGTGCGGAATTATTAGTATTATCAGTGAAAATAACATAATGAATAAAACCTTAGAAGGTCTAAAAAAGCTTGAATATCGTGGCTATGATTCTTCTGGAATGTCAATTATTAGCAATAATAATATAAAAACCCTTAAAAAAGAAGGGAAAATTGCTAATTTAGAGAAAATCATCAAGAAAAACAAAAATTTTGATGCGAATATTGCTATATCTCATACTCGCTGGTCAACACATGGTCAGCCCAATGAAAAAAACTCTCATCCTCATTCCAGTGACAACATATCCGTAGTTCATAATGGCATTATTGAAAATCACCAAGAAATTAGGGGTAAATTAATCAAATCTGGGATCAAATTTTTAAGCGAAACTGACAGCGAAGTCATACCACACTTAATTTCATTACATTTAAAAAAAACCTCTAACATTAAACAAGCTATTTTTGAAACAATTTCAGAAATAAAAGGCTCTTTTGCTCTTGCTATTATATCAAAAGATAATCCTGATCTTATTATTGGCGCCAAAAGAGGTTCTCCTCTTATTATTGGCTATGGCAAGCAAGAAAATTACTTGGCATCAGATTATTTCGCATTAGAAGATTTTACCAATAAAATCTCTTACCTAGAAGATGGAGATGTCGCTTTTGTCACTAAAGAAAAAATAGAAATTTTTAATTCTGAGGCTAAATTAATAAAAAGAGACATTGAAATAATAGAAAATAAAGCAGAAAAAATAACCAAAGAAAATTACGAACATTTTATGCTAAAAGAAATCTTTGAACAACCAAAAGTGGTTCAAGACAGCATAAATCAATATTTAGACATTAAAAATAACAAAATAAATCTACCTAATTTTCCATTTGATTTAGCAAAATTCAAAGAAATTACCATTATTGCCTGCGGCACTTCCTATTATGCAGCCATGGCCGCTAAAAATTTAATAGAATCTCTTGCCAGAATAACTGTCAATATTGATATAGCTTCAGAATTTAGATATAGAGATGTCATTTTCAAAAAAGATAATTTGATGATCTTTATCTCGCAATCAGGTGAAACTGCAGATACCATCGCAGCCCTTAAATTTGCTAAAGAAAATAAACAAACAATATTATCAATTGTTAATGTTGAGCAAAGCACCATGTCCCATTTAAGTGATGCCATCATCAGAACAGTGGCGGGAGTAGAAATAGGGGTCGCCTCAACGAAAGCTTTCACGGCTCAATTAATAATTTTAGCATTTTTAGCCATAAAAATCGCCATAATTAACAAAAATATCACTCAAGCAAGAAAAAAGGAGCTAATTCAAAGCTTTATTCCTATTTCTAGCTATATCGAACAAATATTAAGCAAGGATTCAATCAAAAATATTAAATCAATAGCCAAATCATTAAATAAGGCAGAAAATATTCTATATATTGGCCGCGGAATATCTTATTCAGTTGCATTAGAGGGAGCATTAAAGTTAAAAGAACTTACTTATGTTCCAGCTAGCGGCATTGCTTCGGGCGAATTAAAGCACGGCACCATTGCCCTAATTGATAAAAATACTGCAATTATTGCCATCACCCCGTCAAATAAATTATTTGAAAAATCAGCCTCTAATATCGCTGAAATAGCCGCTCGTAATGGCAAAATCATCCTAATTAGCGATCAAAAGGGAATAAATCACCTCCAAAATACTATCCATAAATCTATAACTTTACCAAAAAGCGACGATATCATCTCGGAATTACTCTTAAGTGCAATACCAACACAGCTTATTGCTTATTATTGCGCCTTATATAAAGGTCATGATGTTGATCAGCCCAGAAATTTAGCAAAATCAGTAACTGTAGAATAAAATTGACAAATATTTCTTAAATATTAGAATTTAAGTGAAATTCAAGAATTTAGCAAAATATGTAGTATTTTGATACATTTCTAAAAACCAGAAAAACTAAAATGAAAACATTAGAAATCAGCAGCACTCAAGAAGAGGAAGTTATAGCTAGAGCCAATTTATCAAATATCGAAGCTGAGCAAATAATTTTAGGCAGTATTATTATCAATAATGAATATATTCATAAAATTTCTGAATTTCTATTAGACGAGCATTTCTGCGAACCGGCACATCAAATAATTTATAATCAAATCCTACATAATGTTAATAAGGTAAATATCATCGCTAATGAAGTCACTTTAAAGCATTTTTTCGACAATGATGAAACTATCTCAGCTTTAGGCGGGGTTATGTATTTAAACAATCTTTTAGCAAAGGCTACAGGTATTATTGACATAATTGATTACGCAAATCTCATTTATGATTTCGCTTTAAAAAGAAATTTAGTCATAATTGGTGAAAATATTGTCAATGACGCTTATAAGGTCAATAATATAGAAAGCGCAGAACAGCAAATTGAATTAGCAGAATCTAATCTTTTTAATTTAGCCTATAATGAATCAAATAGTAGTGATTTTCGTAATATTTCAGCCGCCCTTAAAGAAACATTGGATAAAACTTTAATTGCTAAAAATAGAGATGGCAATATTAGCGGTATTTCCACTGGACTTAGAGATCTAGATAAAATTTTAGGCGGCATGCAAAATTCTGATTTAATAATTTTAGCCGGCAGGCCAAGTATGGGTAAAACCGCTCTTGCCGTTAATATCGCCCTTAATGCTTGTAAATTTTTAAATAAAAACCTTGAAGATAAAAAATCAGTTGGTTTTTTCTCTTTAGAAATGCCGGCAGATCAACTATCTGCTCGTATTTTATCAATGGAAACCAGTATTAATGCCACAAAATTCAGAAATGGCGATATTGACGAGCAAGAATGGGAAGCGTTAACTAGAACTAGCGCCCAAATTGCTCAATTACCATTTTTTATTGATGACACCCCTGCTCTTTCCATCGCCGCTATTAGAACACGAGCCAGAAGATTAATCAGAAAACATAATCTTGGCTTCTTACTTATCGATTATCTACAATTAATCAGAGGCTCCACCAAAAGATCAGAGCAAAATAGAGTTCAGGAGATATCAGAAATAACACAAGGCTTAAAAGCAATTGCTAAAGAATTTAATATCCCTGTAGTAGCACTCTCGCAGCTTTCTCGTGCTGTTGAAAATAGAGACGATAAACGGCCGCAACTTTCAGATCTTAGGGAATCTGGCTCAATTGAGCAAGATGCTGATGTGGTTTCTTTCATATATCGTGAAAGCTATTATTATGAGAGAAAACGACCAAGCGACGAAAATAGTGAAGAATTTAAAATTTGGCAAGAAAAAATGGAGGGCAATGGCGCCACCGAGAAAGGAATTCAAAATATTTCAGAAGTTATAATAGCTAAGCAAAGAAACGGTCCAATTGGTAATATAAAATTATTCTTTGACGCCGAACATACCAGATTCACCGATCTAGATCAAAATCATTGATAACTTAAAGTCTTACCTTTAATGGATTATGCAGGCAAAATATTTTTTGACATAAAAAAAACCCCTTCTTGAAATTTCAAGGAAGGGTTTAATTTAATTACAAAAATTAATTATAGATCAAATGTAATATTACATGATATTGTGTCATCAGCATCAATAACACTTTCGCAATCCACACCAGATATAGCACCTACTTCACTACCACCATAGCTTGCTGGCGTTTTAGACCTAATGAGACCCGTGGAAACAACTCCATCATCCATTTTATTATCAATAGATATAGCCTGATTATAACTCATACCAGGTTCAATATGCCTATATTCATCATTAATATCAACTTCACCATATATTTCACTTTCAATTCCAGCTAAGAAAAGTACATTCTTAGCAATAGCTCTACTACCAAATATCCAGCCAGCCGTTTTTATTTTAGCTGAAGGGAGTAAGGGACCTACATTGTTGTCATTATAATAATCCATACCACCTATGTCAGCTGCATATAAGCCTTGTAAAGCTTGGTCTCCTTCATAGACACCATCATAATAATTATCAATAGTACCATTAGCATTACCTTTTTTAGTTATCACCATCCCGCGAGTTAGAACAGCATCATAATCACCTGGTAAACTATCATATTTAACAAAAAAAGCATTAGCAGCAATTTTATAATCCCTGGCTTCAGCCATAACAGCACGAAGTTCAGCAGATTTAATTAAAGAAGCACCACCAGTAATACCAGCGAGTAATAAACCAATAATGATTAATACAATTGAGAGTTCAATTAATGTAAAAGCACTTCTTTTTGAAGGGCTTTTGTTCGTTTTTTTATAATTTGACATAATTTAATAATTAATAATTAATATAAGTTTTATTAGTAAAAAATACATAAATATTATATATTTCCCTCTAACCCCAGTATAACATATAAGACAAACAATGTCAAATATGTTTTTATTTTTTTTAAGTAATTAACTGTTATTAAATAGCAAATATTATTCAAAAATCATTTTTATAAAATAATAAAAAGTAAAATAATTTTATTTTATTTTTTAACACAAACTATCTATATTATCTATAGCACCTTATAAAATGACTTCAGGCCATTTTTATTAAATATTATAATATATTTTAAAACAAATTGACCTTTATTATTATCATTTTCTTTTAATTAAAAAAATATGTATAATTTTGACCCAATACCAAATCCCATCCCCAATAAACAAATATAACTAAATATTTTTTGACATAAAAAAACCCTTCCTTGAAATTTCAAGGAAGGGTTTAATTAATTAAGAATAATTTAAATTATCCTTAAATTAATTATAGATCAAATGAAACACTACAGTGTATATAATCACTACCATTAGCATTAGTATCTGCGCACACTGTAGAAAGTGACATGTAGGATCTAATACGACCTGTATCAAGAACTCCATCATCCATTTTTCTATCCATAGAGTCAGCTTGATGGAAACTTACACCATTATTAGGGGCTATGGAAAAAATGTTTTGACCAGTTAAAGCAGGAGTACTAATACCGCCAGAACCAGTTAATAAAATTACATTCTTAGCAATATCTCTACTACCAAATATCCAACCAGCCGTTTTTATTTTAGCATTAGGGATAATGGCACTAGTTGCCGTCTCCAAACCACCCATATCAGCTCCATATAATGCCTCTAAAGCTTCTGATCCCTCAAGAACAGAATCACTAGAAAAATTATCAATAGTACCATCAGCATTACCTGCAGAAGCATTACCTACAACTACATCATGATCACCTGGTAAATTATCATATTTAACCAAGAAAGCATTAGCAGCAATTTTATAATCCCTAGCTTCAGCCATAACAGCACGAAGTTCAGCGGCTTTAATTAAAGAAGCACCACCAGTAATACCAGCGACCAATAAACCAATAATAATTAATACAATTGAAAGTTCAATTAATGTAAAAGCACTTCTTTTTGAAGAGCTTTTGTTAGTTTTTTTATAATTTAACATAATTTAAAGTTTTAAAGTTTTAAAGTTAATAAAAATAAAGTTTTATAGTTAGAAATCCACAAACATTATAAATTTCTCCCTAACCATATTGTAACACATAAAATGAACTATGTCAAATATGTTTTTATTTTTTTAAGTAATTAACTGTTATTAAATAGCAAATATTATTCAAAAATCATTTTTATAAAAAAATAAAAAGTAAAATAATTTTATTTTATTTTTTAACATAAATTATCTATAACACCTTATAAACTGGCTTTAGGCCATTTTTATTAAATATTATAATAGATTTTCAAAAAAATTGACCTTTATTATTATCATTTTCTTTTAATTTAAGAAATATGTATAATTTTGACCTAATATTATTTATAGATAATACTTAATAAAACTAAGGCAAATCGAAAACCACTTATTTTAATATAAAAAACCCCTTCTTGAAATTTCAAGAAGGGGTTAATTTAATTAAAAAAATTAATTATAGATCAAATGTAACACTACAGTTTATATAGTCATCACCATTGATATGAGTTTCACAAATATCAGCAGTAACATTACCTCTTCTTCCAGCAACAACACTTTTGGTAGATCTAACACGACCTTTATCAAGAACTCCATCATCCATTTTTCTATCAATAGAGCCAGCCTGCTGATAACTTACACCAGGATTACTAGCTTTTGAAGTAATATTAACCTTGTTATTCTGGCGTTTCAAAACTCTTTCGATGCCTTCTGCCCCAGTTAAGAATACAACATTCTTACCAATATCTCTACTGCCAAATATCCAGCCAGCTGTATCTATTTTAGCTTTAGGGATATTATTGTAATCTGCACCATCTAAGCCACCCATATCAGCTTCAAATAATGCCTGTAAAGCTTCCGATCCTTCTCGAACATTGGCGGTATCACCAATCTCAACAGTTTGATTAATAGTACCATCATTATTACCAGCAACGACAGTACCAATAATTACATCATAATCACCTGGTAAAGCATCATATTTAGTAAAGAAAGCATTAGCAGCAATTTTATAATCCCTAGCTTCAGCCATAACAGCACGAAGTTCAGCGGCTTTAATTAAAGAAGCACCACCAGTAATACCAGCGACCAATAAACCAATAATAATTAATACAATTGAAAGTTCAATTAATGTAAAAGCACTTCTTTTTGAAGAGCTTTTGTTAGTTTTTTTATAATTTAACATAATTTAAAGTTTTAAAGTTTTAAAGTTAATAAAAATAAAGTTTTATAGTTAGAAATCCACAAACATTATAAATTTCTCCCTAACCATATTGTAACACATAAAATGAACTATGTCAAATATGTTTTTATTTTTTTAAGTAATTAACTGTTATTAAATAGCAAATATTATTCAAAAATCATTTTTATAAAAAAATAAAAAGTAAAATAATTTTATTTTATTTTTTAACATAAATTATCTATAACACCTTATAAACTGGCTTTAGGCCATTTTTATTAAATATTATAATAGATTTTCAAAAAAATTGACCTTTATTATTATCATTTTCTTTTAATTGAAAAAATATGTATAATTTTGACCTAATATTATTTATATAATGTTTTTAAGAATGGTTTTTAACATTATACCAATTCCCATTCTTTGATGAATGATGCAGGCAAAAAATTTTTTGTAAGAAAAATTATAAAAGAGAGTCGTCAGTATGCTCATATTTTAACGAGGCTTTTTATGATTTTAATCAAAAAATGTAAAGTTAGATTATTTATTATTTTAACTTAATTTTAAAGATGGGATTTGGTATTACTTGCAACGTAAAAAACCCACAAACCTAAAAACAATATCGGCAAAGATAATAATTGACCCATAGTAAAATAATTAAAAATAAAGCCAATATGCTGGTCTGGTTCCCTGAATTGTTCAACAAAAATACGCGAAGAAGCGTAAATAATCAAGAATAAGCCAGATAATGAACCTCTTTTTTCCTTAATTTTAGTAAATTTTGCCAAAAGATTTAAGATAATAAAGCATAAGATGCCCTCAAGAAATGCTTCATAAAGCTGGCTTGGATGGCGTTTTTGATCAGAAATAAGGGGGAAAACAACGCCAAAAGCAGAATCAGTAACTCTACCGTAAAGTTCCATATTGATAAAATTAGCAATACGACCAAAAAACAAACCAATTGGAGCTGCTATTGATAAAATATCAGTTAATTCTAAAAAGTTTATCTTATATTTTTTAGCAAAAAGAAACATTGAAATAATAGCACCCAGTAAACCACCATGAAAAGACATGCCTCCATGCCAGACATATAAAGCCTCCAATGGATTTTGTAAGTAAAATGTAAAATTATAAAAGAAAACATAACCCAACCTACCACCTAAAATAATGCCAATAATTGACCAATTTAGCCAAGAATCCATTTTTTTTGTATCTAAAATTTTTGATCTCTTTAAGATGTAATAGGTAAAAACTATCCCTAAAATATAAGCTAGAGAATACCAGCGAACTGCCAAAGGGCCAATTGAGAATATTACTGGATCAAAAATTGGTAAAATCATAATTAACCCCTGCCCTTATAATTTGGCACATTTTGCTCTGAAATATTGCAATTTTCTGGCCTTTTGCCGGTTTCGAAGAAAATATCTATTGGGATACCTCCTCTTGGATACCAATATCCACCAATTCTTAGCCATTTTGGCTTTAATAATTTAATTAAGTCCTTAGCAATGCTTACAGTACAATCTTCATGAAAAGCACCGTGATTTCTAAAGCTGGTAAGATAAAGTTTAAGAGCTTTACTTTCCACTATATATTTATCAGCAACATAATCTATAATAATATGAGCAAAATCCGGCTGTGAAGTTACAGGGCAAATTGAAGTAAATTCAGGACAGGTAAAACGAATGGCATAATCAACATCTTGATGCGGATTGTCTATTTTTTCTAAAATATCTATATTGGGCTCATTATAATTAACATTAGAATTATTGCCTAAATTATTTAAATTATATTTTTTTGTCATTTGTTATTTTTTTAAGAAAGTAAAAGATTTACAGTAGATTTTTCTGCTAAGTTGATTGCAGTAGTAGGATAGTGAATAATTTCTTTATTTATCATCAAGCCTGTCAGCAGGTTTCTTATTATGGCTGGGACGGCAGGATGGCGAATAATTTCTTTATTTATTTAAAGTAATTCGCGTAAATTACTCAAAAAAAATTGTAAAACAATTTTTTTCTGCGTCATGTTTGACGAAATTTAAGCTATACCTAACAAAATATTTAAGTTAACATAGTTTAAATTTCGTCCAAAAATCTGTAACTCTAAAGATTCGCTATGCTCATCAAGAGTTAAGACGATTTTTGTCAAACCTGCTAGTTGTCAAACCTGCTAGCAGGTTCTAATCTCTTTGTCCCTATAAGCCATACCAAAAAACCCTAGCGGGTTTCTTACTATGGCTGGGACGGCAGGATTCGAACCTGCGCATGACGAGATCAAAACCCGTTGCCTTACCGCTTGGCCACGTCCCAACATAATAAAAGATTGGTCAAATCATAAATAAAGCTCTGTAAAAGTCAAGAATTTTTAGAGAAAAAGAACCAATTATAATCATCTGATTTATCTGATTGAAAAATATAACCAGCATCTTTAAATGACTTAAGGTCATTAATGTCATCTATTTGATTTTCAATAATAAAATTAGACATCATACCTCTAGCCCTCTTAGCGAAGATTCCAATATTTTTATAAATATCATTTTTCTTATTCATAAAAGTAATATTTAATAATTTCCCCTTTAATATTTTAGGATCTATTGCTTTTGAATATTCATTTGAAGCTAAATTTACAATTATCTTACTATTTCTTGATTCTAGCTCTTTATTAAAATTATTAGTAACAATATCACTCCAAAATTTATATAAATTATTACCTTGATTATTTTGTAATTTAGTTCCCATTTCCAGCCGATATGGCGGCATTAGGTCTAAGGGACGCAGAATTCCATATAAGCCAGATAAAATTCTAAGATTATTTTGAGCAAAATTTAATTGATCTACATTATATTCTTCTTCTTTTATAGAATTATATACATCACCATTAAAAATAAATAAAGCCGGATAAGAATTTTCCGAATTAAATGGAGTTTGAAAATTTTGATATCTCTCGTGATTAAGAATTGCTAATTTTTGACTAATATTCATTAATTCAGCTATTTCCTCCAAAGAAAATTGTTTTAAAATTTTAATTAATTCATTGCTTTTATTTAAAAAAATAGGAATTGAAGTTTTTTTAGGATAATTGCTTATATTAAAATCTAACGATTTTGCCGGAGAGATAATGAATAGCATATTTATTTATTATAATTGAATCATTTAGTTGACTTATACCAAAACTTATTTAATATCAGGAACATACCAATTGAACCTTATACTTACTGCTAAAAATCTTATAAAATATACATTATTTATAGTTCATTTTTAGCAATGTTAACGATTAAGTTGTTAAAGGCTAGGTTCTGATACAATTAAGATAATAATTTTTCTAAATAAAAATGCAAATAAATAAAGATCTACCACTAATGAGAAAAGCAACCGTAGTATGGCTGCTAGAAAATACATCATTAACTTTCAAGCAAATTGCTGTTTTCTGCGGCTTTCATGAACTTGAAATACAAGGAATAGCAGATGGCGATGTTGCAGCTGGCATAGTTGGACAAAATCCTGTAACCTCAGGACAATTATCAACCGAAGAAATTACAAGATGCCAAGATGATCCAGAAGCTTCTTTAGTGTTAAATACCAGCGTTGCTAAAGCTATTAAAATTGCTAAAAAAACATCAAAATATACCCCTATCGCCAGAAGAGGAGATAAGCCAGATGGCATACAATATTTACTTAAATATTATCCAGATATATCAAATGCGCAGATTAAAAAATTAGTTGGCACAACAAATAACATGATTGAATCCATCAGGGATAAAACTCACTGGAATATGAAAAATCTTAAGCCAAAAGATGTCGTTTTACTTGGTCTTTGTAGTCAATCTCAACTTAATGAAGTTGTTAGCAGCATAAAACCTGCCCCTGAACCAAAAAAGGCAAAAAAATAAAACTAAATTAAGCCACCAAAAACACCAAGATAATCCTGAAGAGTTACATTATTGTGAGTAGAGATGCTTAATTTTTTACCAAAGAAATCTTCTATCTCTATTCCCATGGCATGTAAATAAAGCCTGTGATGTAATTTTAAAGTGCCAAAATCAGTATTACTGCTACCATACTTAAAATCACCTATTATTGGATGACCAATTTCTTTCAAATGCACTCTTATCTGATGAGTTCTACCTGTAATTGGATTAACTTTTAAAATTGAAACATCTCTATCCGGATAATATTTCAATAATTCATAATATGTTACGGCATTTTTACCCATAATATTATCCCTATAAACTTTCTCATTTTTACCTTGATATTTTTTTATTAAAGGAATATCAATTTTGTCTTTTTTGTTTTTAACGCAGCCTTTAACAAGTGCATAATAAGTTTTTTTAATTTGTCTATTTTTAAAATAGCTTGTCAATAAGGTGGAAGAAGCTCTATTACGAGCTATCAGCAATATTCCGCTTGTATCTTTATCTAAACGATGAACTAATTTTGGCTTTTCTATATTTTCAAATTTTAAATATGGCAACATGTCATCAACAGATAAATTAATACCACTTCCACCCTGCACCGCCAATCCAGCTTTTTTATTTAGAATGATAATATTTTTATCCTGAAATATAATTGACCCTTTAATTTCTTGAATAATATTTGAACTTACAAATTTGGTAGGTTTGGGCGCCTTTAAGCTAAAATCAATTCCTGCCAGTATTTCTATTAAATCTTTTTCTTGTAAATTATAAGATATTTGTGTTTTCTCTTGGTTTACCCTTATAAGCTTTTTTCTAATTAATTTATTTATTAGAGCAAAATTTAAACCCTTGCTAATCAAAAATTTATCAAGCCTTAGGTCTACATCCCCCAATTGTATAATAAATTTTTTACCAGAGAAATTATTATTATTTTTCACTTTCTGTTATTTTGCGAATTTTTAATAAAATAATTCTATTTTGTACCATTTTAATAATTTCAATTGAAAAGCCGTTAATCTCAAAATCATCACCCTCTTCTGGTATTTTTTGTAATTCCTCAATTACAAATCCAGCTATAGTAGAAAATCTATCATCATCATCAGGCAAATTCCAATTTAACTTTCTGTTAATATCTCTGATTGGAAATTCACCAGGAATTTGCCAATGACCATCTTTCAAATTAACAATTTTAACTTTTTTTCTTATCTCCTCTCTCTCATTAATACTTCCAACTATTTCTTCCAATATATCTTCCAAAGTAATAATTCCCGCCAAATCACCATATTCATCCACAGCAATGGCAAATTTTCTTTCTTTTGCTTTAAAATTTGCCAATTGGTCTCTTAAATTATTAGTAACTGGTACAAACCAAGGTCTAAAAGTAATAGAGCTTAATTTTATTTTCGAAAAATCATTATTATTTTTATTCAAATCTTTAATTAATTGCTTAATATTAAGTATTGAAACAATATTATCTTTATCCTTTCTCCATAATGGTATTTTGGTATGATTAATTTTAAAAGCCTGTTTAATTATATTTTGTACATCTTGATCTATATTTATTGATTTTATATTTTTTCTATGAATTATAACATCAGCAATAGAAACTTCATTTAAATCAAGAATACCGCTAATCATGTCTTTATCATATTTAACCATAGACCCCTCTTTATGTTTTAAAGCTATAGTTCCCCTGATCTCCTCAAGACTGGAAATAGTAATATTTTTACCCTTTTTATTAGATGTTTTGGTTAGCAATCCAACTATGCCATTAATTGCTTTAGTAATAGGGTAAAATAATTTTACAAAAATTACCAAAGGCCAGATTGTTAATAAAGCTACTTTTTCAGAATTTTTTAAAGCATATGTTTTAGGAGCTATTTCACTAAAAATTAATAATAATATTGTCATAGTGAAGGTGGCATACACAACACCCACCGCACCAAAATAATCAATAAAGAAACTTGTCGCAATAGCAGAAGCAAAAATATTAACAACATTATTCCCAAGTAAAATAGTGGCAATTAAATTATCCTTATCTTTTAGTAATAATTCGATCATTTTAGCACTTTTATTTCCATCCAAAGACATTCGATGAATTTTTCCCTTAGAAGAAGCTGTAATACCAGTTTCAGCGCCAGAAAAGAATGCTGAAATAATTATTAAAATTAATATTGAAATTATGTAAATCATATTATTTATATTTTTCTATTTTCGAAATCTATCCTAGGATCAATTAATTTATAAGTTAAATCTCCTATAATTGAGGTAATTAAACCAAGTAAAGTAAAAAAGTACAAAGTACCAAACATCACGGGATAATCTCGTGAAATTGCCGCTTCAAAACCAAGTAAACCAAGACCGTCCAAAGAGAAAATTATTTCAATTAACATTGAGCCGGTAAATAATATTCCAATTAATGCCGCCGGGAAACCAGCTACAACGATTAACATAGCATTACGAAAAATATGACCATAAAGCACTCTATTGTTTTTTAAACCCTTAGCTCTTGCTGTTATTACATATTGTTTATTAATTTCTTCCAAAAAAGAATTTTTACAAAGAAAAGTAAGGCTGGCAAAACCACCAATTACCATAGATAAGATTGGTAAACACATATGCCATAAATAATCTAATATTTTCTTATGCCAAGATAAATCGTCAAAATTACTAGAAACAAGGCCACGTAAAGGAAAGATATCAAAAAAGTTACCGCCAGCAAACATAATAATTAATAAAATAGCAAAAAGAAATGAAGGTATTGCATAACCTATAATAACCATAAGACTAGTTGTTATATCAAACTTGCTACCATTTAGAAGTGCTTTTTTAATACCAAGAGGTATCGATATTAAATAAACCAGTAAAGTTGTCCAGAGGCCAAGAGATATTGATACTGGCATCTTTTCTATAACTAAATCAATTACCTTTTTATCCTGATAAAAACTATCACCAAAATCAAAAAATAAATATCTTTTTAACATTACAACAAAACGCTGCCACAAACTTTGATCAAAACCATAGATTTTCTCTATCTTCTTAATTAAATCCTGGTCTATACCCTGAGAACCTCTATATTTAATATTATTTGTTGCAATATTTTGATTATTTAATGAAATTTTAGAAGTTAAATTCATTTTAACTGATTCCTCGCTAGCACTGGAAGAAGAATTTAAGCTGGCAATCAATCTTTCAACCGGACCACCAGGTGCCGTCTGAACAATAAGAAAATTAATCAACATTATAAAAAATAATGTTGGAATAATTAATAAAAATCTTTTTAAACTATAGATATACATTTATTAATTTAATCTTGCCAATTTAAACCCCAATCAGGATCGGTCGCTCCCTCACTTGCTGGAGTTGGTAATTTTCTTTCATAGCCAGTAACAATATCACTAACATAAAGTTTTGGAATACTAGATTTACCATAAGAGCTAGTTTTTTTAGAATATATTAAATAGCGACTATTTGGTGACCATTTTGCCCCCTCAACCAAATATCCAGAAGAAATTAATCTCTCACTAGAGCCATCAGGAGCCATAACACCAACAGAAAAACGATTATTATGTATCTTGGTGAAAGCAATTAAAGATCCATCCGGTGCCCAAATTGGTTTTGAATAGGTACCTCTTCCTTTACTGATTTTTTTCACATCACTACCATCATAATTCATTAAATATATTTTTTCAGACCCAGATCTATCAGAAGAAAAGGCTATTTTACTACCGTCGGGAGAATAGGATGGTGTCGTATTAATACCTCTTCTGCTTGTAAGCTTAGTTATTCTTTCATTATATCTATTCATTTCAAAAATATTAGCATTACCATTTTCAATAACAGAAAATAATAGCAAATCAGGATTTGCAGGATGAATAGCTGGAGCAAAAGTTGTTTTTTTCATTTTATTTAATTTAGCAATAAACTTATTAGCTATATCTAGATAAAATATTTGTGGACTATCTTCGAAATATCTTAAAAATATTATTTCTTTTTCTTTTTTAGAAAATATTGGAGTTAAAACCAAATCCTTACCATCTGTTAAATAATAATGATTCTTACCGTCAAAATCCATAACAGCAATTCTTTTCATTCTGTCTCTAGGATCTCCACTTTCGGCAATATATAGAATTTGAGTATCAAAATGTCCTAATTTCTCACCCGTTATTGATTTAAAGATCTCATCCGAGATCATATTTGACATTTTTTTATACCTATCATGGGTAGAGGTGTAATATTTTCCAAATAATTGCCTTTCATCTAAAATATCCCATAGTCGTATTTTTATTTCCATCCTAGATTCCGCTTCATTAAACCTAAAATCACCAATTAATATAGCATCGATATTAGAAGAAATATATTTATCAAAATCTGGGATTTTATCAATTGAAAGCATTAAATCGTCAGGATTAACAGGATTTTGCTGCTTATATTTAAAATATTTTAAGTAATTATTGCTATCTATTGCTTCAAATAGATCTGTGCTGCTTAGGTTTTCTTTAATTTGCAATAATATCTGATTTATATCTTTTTTAATTCTAATATCGTCACTCTCAAAACCATATAACAATATCTTACTTTTAGGAGGCGCATCATTGTTAATGTTAAAGCTAATAGCAGAAAAGCCCGAAGAATGGCTTGAAAAAAACCAGGAAGCAGAAATTAAAAAATAAATTAAAAAATTTTTCATTTATTTATTTTTTAATGTTTCAATAACAAGGTTATTATTGGTAAATACACATAGATCTGAAGCAATTTTCATTGATTTTCTAACAATATCTTCAGCATCCATTCCTTTAATATCAATTAAAGCTTTAGCTGCAGATAAAGCATAATTTCCACCAGATCCAATACCAACAACACCATCTTCTGGCTCCAAGACATCACCAGTGCCAGTTAAAACAAGAGAGATATCTTTATCAATAACAATCATCATAGCTTCTAATTTACGTAAATATTTATCAGTACGCCAATCTTTAGCTAATTCCACGCAAGCTCTTGTTAATTGATTTGGATATTGATCTAATTTACCCTCCAACCTCTCAAATAAAGTAAAGGCATCAGCGGTAGCTCCAGCAAAGCCAACTATAACTTTACCATCATTTAATTTTCTAATTTTCTTTGCCGTAGCTTTTAGAACTGTATTACCAAGTGATACTTGGCCATCCCCAGCAATTGCAACTTTACCATTTTTTCTAACTGCTAAAATGGTAGTGCCATAAATTGTGTCACTTTTGTGATTAATCATAGAATCATTAATAATTTTAATTAAAAGAACATAAATATTAATCTAGACAATTTAATAAATCTATACTAAATTAAAATCATTAATATTTTTATCAAATAAATGCATATTATTAAAAATTACCTCACAAAACCTATCTTAGTAATGCTATTTTTAGGATTTGCTAGTGGCATACCTTTAGCTCTGATTCTTTCAACAGTAAAAGCATTCTTGGTTGACAGAAATATCGATATAGTAACAATAGGATTTTTTGCCCTTGTTACCCTACCTTATAGTATAAAATTCCTCTGGGCTCCCTTAATTGATTCAATCAAGATACCCTTTCTGCACAAATTAGGAAAAAGAAGATCTTGGATTATATTAACACAAATAATTTTAATAATATTAATTGCCACTCTTGGCCTATTTAGTGACACAAATGATATTTCAAATATAGTTTTAATAGCTTTATTAATTTCTATAACTTCCGCAAGTCACGATATTGCAGTTGATGCATATAGAATTGAATCTATTAAAATAGAAAATCAAGCAATTGCTGCTAGCATGTATATTTACGGCTATAGAGTTGGAATGTTAATATCTGGAGCATTTGCTTTAATATTATCAGATCAATTTTCCTGGAATATAGTTTATTATTTCGTATCATTAGCAATGTTTGCGGGAATAATAACTACCCTTATTGCCAATGAAGAACCCAAGAAAGAAACTAAAGAAGAATTTAATTTTTTTAATTGGATGAAAAAATCCGTTATAAATCCATTCACTGATTTTGCCAATAGACCAAAATGGTATATAATCTTTTTATTTATAATTTGTTTCAAGATTACCGATGCTTTTGCCGGCAATTTACTTTTACCATTTTTACTAAAGATTGGTTTTAGCAAAACTCAATATGCAGCAATAGTGAAAACATTTGGCCTATTTGCAACTCTACTTGGAGCTTTACTTGGCGGCATTATTGTTAAAAAAATTGGATTAATGAAGGGATTATGGATTGCAGCAATATTACAAATATTATCAAATTTTGGTTTCTATTATCTTTCACTAATTGGCAATGACATTAATTCTTTATATACTGTAATTTTCATAGAAAATCTTAGCGGAGGTATTGGTGATGTAATATTTGTTGCCTATCTTAGCAGCTTATGTAATATTAAATTTACCGCTACTCAATACTCACTCTTGGCATCACTAGCATCAATAGCGCGAAGCTTTCTTTCTAGTCCGGCTGGAATATTAGTAAATTACTTTAGTTGGAGCGGATTCTTCTTATCATCCATGGTTCTTGGATTGCCAAGTTTAATATTTTTATATTTACTACAAAACAACAATAATCAACAGCAAAATAACACAAAAATACTTGCGAAATAGCTTTAATTAAATTAAAATAAAATTCTTGAAGAATTGATTTTTTATTATAAATAATGAAATTTACAACAACAAAATCTAAAAAAGAAAAGATAATTAAATATGAGGTATCTTCATCAAGATTCATACCTTATAGATGTCACTGGAATGAAGACACCATCATCACTAAAGATGAAGAATTAATGCGCGTTATAAGAATAAAAGGATTTGCTTTCGAAACAGCTGACGATGAAGATATAGACTTAAGAAAAATAGCTAGAAACAATCTTTTTAAAGGTATGGCTGTAGGTAATTTTTCTATGTATTTCCATACTATTAGACGAAATGAAAAAGGCTTTCCTGACGGAGAAATGCCAGATCTATTCTCTCACAGGTTAAATGAGGCTTGGTCAGCAAAACATAGTGACGGCAAAACATTTATTAATGAACATTATTTAACAATCATCAGAGGTAAAGAATCATCAGGAATTGGTGCAATTACAAATTTTATCAAACAATTACAATATAAAACAGATAGACTATCTTGGGAAAACGATATAAGAGAAGCTTTTGAAGAATTAGAAGAAATGACATCAAGAGTTATAAATGGATTTTCTTCTTATAGAGCAGAATTATTAACCCTCAAAGAAACAGAAAATGGTATATTTTCTGAATTATTAGAATTTCTTGGAAGATTAGTTAATGCAAATTATTCTCAACCAATGTCAGTTCCAACAATGGAATTATGCAATTATCTACCAATTAGCAGAATGTTTTTTGGCTCAAAATCAATTGAAATTAATCATCCTGACAAAAAAAAATATGCAGGTGTTGTATCAATAAAAGAATATAGACCATCTACTCATGCCGGTGTTTTTGATAGTTTCATGCAATTACCATTTGAACTTATAATTAGTCAATCCTTTTCATTTATCGATAGAATGGTGGCAATTAGTTCAATGCAATTACAACAAAGAAGATTGGTACAGTCAGAAGATGTTGCTACGTCACAAGTCAGAGAAATAGATGAAGCCCTTGATTCAGCAATGAGTGGAGAATTTGCCTTCGGACATCATCATATGAGTATTCTATGCATAGCAGATAATCTAAAATCACTTGAAAGTTACCTGTCAATGGCTGTAGTACAATTATCAAATTCAGGCATTACAGGGGTTAGAGAAAAAATGATATTAGAGCCGTGTTTTTGGGCGCAATTACCATGTAACAACAAATATATAGTTAGAAAATCAACCGTTAATACATTAAACATAGCTAGCTTTGCTTCTTTTCACAATTACCCATCAGGAAAAAGGAAAGGTAATCACTGGGGTGATGCTGTAACTGTTTTTAACACAGTGTCAGGAACACCATATTTTTTCAGTTTTCACGTTAGAGATGTTGGTCACACTATGGTAATTGGCCCAACTGGTGCCGGTAAAACAGTTTTATTAAACTTTCT
Organism: uncultured Rickettsiales bacterium; assembly: GCA_905478245.1. Classification (GTDB taxonomy): domain Bacteria; phylum Pseudomonadota; class Alphaproteobacteria; order Rickettsiales; family UBA1997; genus CAJQHT01. The sequence continues at coordinate 29,355 of CAJQHT010000018.1, forward strand.
TTGTGCTCAAGCACAAAAATTCTTTCCCAAATTATTCTTTTTCGATAAAGATCGTGGCGCTGAAATATTTATTCGCGCACTTGGCGGCTCTTATATGACACCAAGCGCAGCAAGGCCATCTGGCTTTAACCCATTTCAAGAATTAGAAGATAATAGCTCTAATATTAATTTCTTAGTAGATTTGCTAAAAGTTTTAGTATGCTCCAATGGTGAAATGTTAACAGCTGAAGATATTGAAAAAATACAAGAAGCAGTTCGTGGTAATTACAAATTACCAAAAGATCAAAGAAGATTAAGAAATCTTGCTCCTTTTATGGGAATTGGCGGACCTGGATCTTTATCTGGAAGACTTTCAATGTGGCATGAAAGAGGATCTCACGCTAAATTATTCGATAATGAAACCAATACTATAGATTTTAATTCTAACAGAGTATTTGGCATTGAAATGGGCCATATTTTACAAGATAAATTTAGCTTAGGACCAGTTCTATTATATTTATTTAACAGGATTGATGCTGCTCTTGATGGTAGACCAACCATGATAGTGCTGGATGAAGCCTGGGCATTAATAGATAACCCAGTATTTGCACCAAGAATTAAAGATTGGCTTAAAGTATTAAGAAAAAAGAATACCTTTGTAATTTTTGCTACTCAATCAGTTGAAGATGCTTCAAAAAGTGATATTTCCGATACTTTGGTACAACAAACATCAACTCAAATATTTTTACCAAATTTAAAAGCAACTGATCCTTATAAATCAGTATTCATGCTCAGTGAAAGAGAGTTCACTCTAGTAAAAACCACTGATCCAGGCAGTAGATTCTTTTTGGTAAAACAGGATAATGACGGGGTAATTGCCAGAATAAATCTTAGTGGAATGGATGATTTAATATCAGTTTTATCAGCCAGAACAGAAACTGTTGCCGTATTAGATGAGGTAATAAAAGAAGTAGGAGAAGATCCAAATGATTGGCTAGATATATTTATTGAAAGAGCAAATGATTTATAAAAGAACAATAAATAATTTAGTAAAATTATTAATATTTACTATATTAATATTATTTTTTTTCAATAACAGATCTTACGCCGATACAGACTGCTCCACATTAACTCAAGCTAATTATGTAGAATGCTATTATGATACAATTTCTGATTCCGCTAGAAATAGATATAGAGAGTGTATCGACGGTAAACCAAAGGGAATAGCACAGCCTGTTTTAATAATGTCAAAAACAGATTATGATTTAGAAGTAGACCTGACAAATCCAGTATGTATAGCTCATATAGCTGCTTTATATGCAACATTTAAAGGCGCGCTTCTTGGGGCAGCTATAGCTTGTAAGACAGCATGGCCATCACCATTTCCAGATCCACTTGGAGATGCAAGATTCTTGTTCAACATACATTACCAGGCAGGCGCTCAAGCAGCAGCAGCTATAGGAAATCCCGCACTTGCTACAAGTGCAGCATGGTGTGGTGTTGCAACAGCAGCTGCAGATCTTGCTCTAACAGCATTTGCAATTGATGCTGTAGTAACAAGAGCAGTAGCTGCTGGTTATTTTAATCAATATCGCGTTTGTGGCAGTAATTGGAAAAAATACGACGAAGAGAGCTGGGAAAAAACAACATTTGACTTGGCAAATAAAGCGCTCACTGCATGGGATAATTCCATAACAGCTGGAGCAAGTGCTGAAGATAATATAAAATGGCGAGAATGGGTTTACCAAGGAATAGAGAGGGAATCACATACTTGCAAAGATATCAATGGAGATCCTTTAAAATATTATTTTAGAGGATTTTTAATGGCATCTCATAATTGTCATTCATACATAGATGACACAGAATTATATAATTGTTGCCTAGAAGATCAAAAAAAAATTTGCATTGAAAAATATAATGATGACGATAAAAGCTATATAACTCATGGTTTTTGCAAGGCAAATTCAGGAATATGCTATTTAAGCGCAGAAGAAAATTTAGAAACATATACAATAGCAGGAGGAGCGACAGGAGCGACAGTAGGAGGCGGGGTTGGAGCAGCAGTGGGATCGGCAGTGGGAGCAGCTGTAATGACACTTGAACATCCAGAATTCAGTATAGAAACCCTTTATAATGGTTCAGTTTTATGCGCTTCCACCTACGATCTCTGTCCCTATAATTTCAATGTAGGAGGCGGAACTGAACATTGTGCCTTAAAAACAGAAAATTGCGATCCAAATAGTGATAGCTACAATAATGACGATAATAAATGTAATAAATGTTTAAATTACTGCCAAATGTTTGAACATTGCGTTACTATTGACAATGGCAGCTATGTATATCAAAACTCAATATCCTCACCATACTTCTCACAAGCATGCATCAACATGAAAGGAGATTCGAAAAATTCCGACATGTTTCAATTATCATCACTAACAGGAACAGAATTATCCAGTACATCACAAAGAAACTTTTCAGCACCAATAGCACAATGCATCAAGGAAACCTTGGAAAATGTTTTTTATGGAAAAGCAGGACATACAAAATGTGATTATGGGGTAGTTGACAAGGACGGTAATTGTACTGAAGGCACAATGTTATACAAAGAAGGGGATGGCGTTGAAGGGGGTAGTTTTTTTTCCAAATTACAAGATAAATTAAGAACAACTATTACAATGGCTATAGTATTTTCAATGATGTTTGTAGGATTTAAAATATTCTTAGGAGATAAGAAAGTTCTTACCAAAACAGAATTGATCCATTATATAGTTAAAATAGGCCTAATATTATACTTTACCACAGGGCAAGGTTGGCAAAGTGGATTTTTTGACGGCGTCTATAATGCCTCATCATCAATCTCAGGAATATTTACAGAATTAGGAACCAGTACAAGTCCAGAAAAACAAGATGGCTGTCAATTCGATCATGATTCATTAACCACTAAATTTCAAGGAACAGAACATAGTCCAAATTATCCTGCCGGAAAAAGCTATTTAGCAATTTGGGATACAATGGATTGCAAAATTGCCAAACAGCTAGGAGACACAGGAAATGGTGATTTTAGCGCAATTGGCTGGATAATTTTATCACACTTCTTAATTGGACCATGGGGAATTATCATGGCAGTATTTTTATCAATATTTGCCATATTGTTAATTGTTACAACCATAAAAATGCTTCACGTCTTTTTAGCTTCAGCATTTTCAATTATAATATTGGTATATATTTCTATTATCATAATACCACTAACCTTATTTAAAAAGACTCAAAATTTATTTAAACAATGGAGTGCCAATTTACTTGGATTATCTTTACAGCCAATATTATTATTTGCTTATATTGGAATATTTATCTCAATATTTGATAATGTAATGCTTGGTAGTTCTTCGTATAATTTAGATGAAAATGGAATGAGTAACGGGCAGCAGAATTGTGAAATGTATTGCTATGGCAGTGATGGTAAAAGATTTTATTTTCAAAATGAAATAGATTCAGAAGATGCTACAAGTCAAACTTGTGGCGATGATGCTCAAATATTTGACCCAGAAACAGATTCTATCGCTTGTATCATAAAAAGTAAAACAGGCCTTACAGAAAATACACCAACTGGTCTTGAAATATTTGGCATTGGATTTTCTCTTATAGGAGATTTAATCAGCAATCCAACTAAAGTATTTAATCAAGCCATTGCCCTTCTAAAAGGCTGTTTGATCCTGTTTATTTTATCAAAATTTATTACAGACATACCAACAATAGCTGCTCAATTAATAGGGGGATCTGCCATGAAAACACCTGATCTAGATACATTTACTACTACTGTTAAAGATAAAGATACTATTGTTAAAAAAGCATTTAAAACCGCAAATGCCATTGGCAAGAGAGGGGCTGGAGCTATAGATAAGGCGGGAGGAAGAAAGGTAAAGGACGCGATGTCAAAAGGCGGCAAAAAAGCAGTGGAAGGCGGAATAAGAAAGATAAAAGACAAGCTTACAGGAGGGAAAAAAGACGGAGCAAGTAAAACCAAAGAGGCAGCAAAGCCAGCTAGCGATGGAGATAGAGCGAGCTAACAAATAATTTAACAAAATATTTTAGCAAAAACAAGAAAGGCACAATACTTACTTGACATGCTAATTTTCAAGATTTATAATAAGCCTTCAAAACTTTATCAAGACCTACTTATAACTTAAGTCTTTTTACAGTTAGACTAGTTAAATTATATAAATAAATAATCAACTAGTAATTAAGATTATTATAAGCATTAAATAACAAAATGAGCAACATAACTTACAGCGCCAAACCATCAGAAGTTGAACAAAAATGGCATTTAATTGATGCAAAAGACTTAGTTCTGGGTAGATTAGCTTCTATAGTGGCAAAAATTTTAAGAGGTAAACATAAGCCTATATTCACAAAACACATTGATTGCGGTGATAATGTCGTCATAATAAATGCTGAAAAAATACATTTAACAGGTAAAAAAATATCAGACAAAAACTACTATTGGCATACAGGATATCCTGGCGGAATCAAAAACAGAACAGCAAAAGATATTATTGAAGGACAATTTCCTGAAAGAATTCTAAAAAAAGCCATAGAAAGAATGATCGCCAGAACTCCTCTTGGTAGAGACCAATTAAGAAAATTATATATCTATAAGGGAGAAACCCATCCTCATCATGGTCAAACACCTGAAACCCTAGATATAGCAAAAATGAATCCAAAAAACTCTAAAAGATAATTAAACATGACAGCAATATCAAAAGAATCAATAATAGAAATAAATAACAACCTTAGAGAATCAAAAATTGATAATCTTGGCAGGTCTTATGCTACCGGAAAAAGAAAAAATTCTATTGCTAGAGTGTGGATCAAAAAAGGAAAAGGTAAAATAACCATCAATAATAAAGATATTCAAAAATATTTTGGCAGAGAAATACTTTCTGTAATTGCTAAACAACCCTTAGTTGCAACTAAAAATGACAATAAATTCGATATAGTAGCAACCGCAACAGGCGGTGGATTAAGTGGTCAAGCTGGAGCAATACTCCTTGGAATAAGTAAAGCCTTAGTTCTTTTTGACCCTTCAAATCACAGCATTTTAAGAAAGAGGCTTTTTAACGCGTGACTCAAGAATTGTTGAAAGAAAGAAATATGGCTTAAAGAAAGCTCGTAAAGCTCAAACTTATAGAAAAAGATAGATATATTATTTATATCAAAATTATTTATCTTAAATTACTATAAAAATAAGCTTTTCTACGATATTTATTCTTAACATCTCTTAAGAACAATTCCTTTATTTTAAATAATTACACATGAATAAAGATATTGTCAACGTTACATCAACATCCCTATTAGACAAAATCAACTACCCTAAAGATTTAAAAAAGATCAATTCAGATCAATTAACAAATTTAGCAAAGGAATTACGATATAAAACCATTCAAGCAGTATCAAAAACAGGGGGTCATCTGGGAGCTGGCCTTGGAGTTATTGAGCTAACAATCGCCCTGCACTACACATTTAACACGCCAAAAGATAAAATTATTTGGGATGTTGGGCATCAGGCCTATCCACACAAAATATTAACCGGTAGAAAAGACAAAATTCATACAATCAGGCAAGAAAATGGCCTTAGTGGCTTTACCAAAAGAAAAGAAAGTGAATATGATCCATTTGGAACTGGACATAGCTCAACCTCAATATCAAGCGGTCTTGGCTTTGCGGCAGGAAGGGATATAAAAAAAGAAAAAACAGATATTATAGCGGTAATTGGTGATGGCGCCATGAGTGCCGGCATGGCATATGAAGCTCTAAATAATGCCGGAGCTATGCATAATAGATTAATTGTTATTCTAAATGACAATGATATGTCAATAGCTCCACCAGTTGGAGCAATGTCAAATTACCTCTCTAAACTTGCTACCTCTAAATCATATCTTAAATTACGCAAAATATTAAAGAAATTACCAAAATCAATCTCTAAATATCCTAAAAAATTTGAAAAATTAATCAAAGATTGTTTTATGGGAGGGAATATTTTTGAAGAGATGGGTTTTTACTATATAGGACCAATTGACGGGCATGATCTTAAAATATTACTACCTATATTAAAAAATATTAAAAATGACAATAGTAATACACCAATATTAATTCACTGCGTTACGCAAAAGGGTAAAGGCTATAATGAAACAATGAACTCCAATGACAAGCTTCATGCTGTTAAAAAATTTAATTTAAAAACCGGAATTCAAGAAAAGTCAAACAGTAAGAAATTAAGCTATAGCAAAATATTTGGACAGGTATTAACCAATCTAGCTAAAAAAGATAAAAATATATTAGCAATAACAGCAGCAATGCCAGATGGAACTGGTCTTGATATCTTTGCTAAAGAATTTAACAGTAAAGAAGCAAAAAAGAGGCGCTTCTTTGACGTTGGAATAGCTGAACAGCACGCAGTTACCTTTGCTGCTGGACTTTCTTGTTGTAAAGGCTTAAAACCATATGTTGCTATATATTCAACATTTTTACAAAGAGCCTATGATCAAATAATACATGATGTTGCTATACAAAATTTACCAGTTCGCTTTATAATTGATCGCGCTGGGTTTGTTGGGGCAGACGGAGCAACACATGCAGGATCATTCGACATAGCATTTCTAGCCAATATTCCAAACTTTATTCTCATGGCACCAGCAAATGGAGAGGAATTAATAAAAATGATTAAATTATCAACAAAAATTAACAAT
>CAJQHT010000019.1 GCA_905478245.1 uncultured Rickettsiales bacterium
CACGCAAATTTGCATGGTGGTGATTTTTTTAAGAGGTTTTTTGTTGATAAATTTGCATTAACTAAATAAACTGAATTTGTTGATAAATTGGAAGAGTAATGTTTGTTTAAAAAATGGGTACCTTTCAGATTGCCAATCCTACACTAAATGATGTAGGTCTAGGAAATATAAAAGTATCGACCGCAATAACTCTTCTAAATGATTATGCAGAAGCAAACCCACTCTAGAATTTAATTTTAATCTATAATAATATTCCAAGGAAGTAACTCTGCTATGTCCTTAACTTTATATTCCTGAATAATAGATAAAACTTTGGTCAAATATTTTTGCGGATTGATGTTGTTAATTTTATAAATTTCCATGATAGTATAGATATTATACTAAATCACATCTTTAAAATTGGTTAAAATAATAAATAAGCTAACTTCATATTTTTGGATTAAAATTATAAAAAGCCTCGTGAAATATGATTATATTGCAGGCAAGTTTTTTATAATTTTTATCTAAAAAATATTTTGTTTTGTTATATTGCTGTGAAAAAAAAGGATTTAATATTGTTTTGACAGGGTTATTATAATTTTCTAATTTAAAGTGAAGAAAAAATACAAAAAATAAGAGGTAGATTTTAGCTATAGAGGCTAAAATAACTTGGAGTCGGGAGTCACCACCACGCAAACCCGGCGTGTACAGTTTATTCTCCTAAAAGGATGTTGTATTCACTATACCCCCGACATAAAATATGAAGTTTTTTTTGAAGATTTGTTCTTTGGTGGAAGCTCTATCTTAAGGAAATCTGAGTTCATTTTGTGGTTTTATCTATTCCCCCCCTAATCGATTTAAATATTAAAATACAAGAAGATAAATAGCAAGTAATAATTTACATTATTTATTAAAAACTAAAACTTGAGAGCCGACAGTTTGTCTTGATTGCATTTTTTTATGAACCTTTCTTAGATCCTCAAACTTGTGTGTTATTATTTTTGGTTTAATGATACCTTTTTGTATTTTTTTAAAAAGAAGATTAGCTGAAAGAGCAAGCTCTGCTCTATTTGCCTTATACATCATTAATGTTGGTTTAGTTAAATATAAAGAATTTCCCAAAAGATGATTAATGTCTAAAGGTGGTACCACGCCAGAAACCTCACCATAAGCTAAGCAAATTCCCATTGGTTTAAGGCAATATAATGATTTTAGCAATGTATCTTTACCAATTCCATCGTAAACAACGCCAACACCTTGTTTTTTAGTTATGTTTGATATTTCTTTTACAAAGTCATCTCTTTTATAATTTATAACATGGCTGCAACCAAACTCTTTAGCATATGGTATTTTCTTATCATGACCTACTGTACCAATAACCTCTATACCAAGGTGCCTAGCCCATGAACATAAAAATTGACCAACTCCACCAGCTGCACCGTGAACTAAAATTCTTTTGGAGCGTTGAGCAAGATATGCTCTTTGTAGCAATGTATGAGCCATTAAACCTTTACGTAAAGACCCAGCTACAACAACATCAGAAATATCGCTAGGTAATTTAATTAGTAGAAATTTATTTATTATTCGTTTTTCACAATAAGCCCCAAGACCACCTGTAGCGTAAGCTACTCTATCTCCAACTTTGTAATTAAAAATATTTGTTCCTAATTTTTCTATAACACCACAAGCCTCTAGCCCAAGTATTGCCGGCATCTTATCTATTGTATATTCTCCTTTTCTAAAATGAATATCACAATGATTAACGCCAATTGCAGTATGTCTGATAACAACCTCATCTTTCTTGGGAACAAGATCTCCTGGTATTTTTTCTAATTTAAGGTTACTTACATCACCATATTTATATAAAATATATTCTTTCATATTTAAAAAATTAAAAATTATTAATTAACAAGAAATTACATCTCTCATAGAATAAAAACCATTATCTTTACCAACAGACCAGATAGCTGCTCTAATTGCTCCTTTTGCATAAATATCTCTACTTGAAGCTTTGTGAGAAATTTCAATTCTATCGCCGTCAGAAGCAAAAATAACGGTATGATCACCAATAACATCACCACCCCTTAGAGAGGCAAAACCTATTTCATTTCTTTGTCTTACGCCAATAATTCCATCTCTAGTTTTTCTACTTACCTCTCCAAAATCAAGACCTCTTCCAGTTGCGACAGCCTCTCCTAGAGATAAAGCTGTTCCTGATGGAGCATCAACTTTTTTATTATGATGCATTTCTAATATTTCAGCATCATAGTCATCACGCAATATAGAGGCAATTTCTTGCGACAAATTAAATAAAAGATTAACTCCAACAGACATATTTGACGACCAGACTATTATTGTATCTTGAGCATATTTAGCTAATTGCTGTTTCTGCTCTTCATTTAATCCAGTAGTCCCAGAAACAAGATTTTTTTTATATTTTTTTGCCAATTTAGCACATTGTAACGTTACCTCAGGAGTGGAAAAGTCTATTATTACATCAGATTTATCAAAAAGATCTTCAAAACTATCTGATATTTTAATCCCAACCTCATCTAGGGATAATATTTGACCAATATCTTTACCTATCAAGGGGTCATCTGACCTAGTTAAACCGTAGCTAAGATCGGTAATTTCATTATCTATAGCTAATCTAGCTATAGCATTGCCCATTCTTCCCGTTATTCCAACAATTCCTATTTTCATATTTTTTTTATTTTAAATTTTATTAATATTTTATTAAAGCAAGTACTAATATCATCCAATATGGCATAGATACAAGGCACCCAAATAATAGTTAATAAAGTTCCTCCAGCCAAACCCCACATCATTGATAATGTCATTGGAGATAAAATCTCATCCTTACCACCAATGCCATATGCAGTTGGAGCAAATCCAGCTATTGTTGTCAAGGTTGTTATAACTACAGATCTTAGGCGCATTGATGAGGCGTAAGATAATATTTTATTTAAATCCTTTATCTCACCCTCTTCTTTTAATCTTAAAATATAGCTTATTAACACAATAGCAGAGTTAATAATAACGCCAGACAAGCCAACTATACCAATTAAAGCCATAAATGATATTGGCTTAGAATGTAAAATAAAAGCGACCGAAAAACCAATTAAACCAAGAGGTACGGTTGTTAAAATAATAAATGGCTTCATGTAGCTTTTAAATAAAAATACCATTAAAATAAATATTCCCATTACAGCAAAAATAAACGCCCTCTTTAAGCTTTGCAATGACTCACTAGTGCTTTCCTCAACTCCTCCAAAACTAACAGATACCGAAGGAAAGTCAACCTGATACCTTTTAATTAACTGTTTTAAAATATTATTTGCCTCAAGTGAAGATATTATATCGTCATTAACGCTACCAAGCAATGTTTTTGATCTTTTATAGTCATAGCGCTTAATATAAGGATCTGACTTCTTTTTAATAAATTCAACAAAATTACCAAGTGGAACTAAATTTTGAGATCCATCCATTATCATAATATTTCTTAAATCATTTATTGAAGATCTATAATCTTCTTTTAACCTTAAGAATAAATCAACTTCTTTATTATTAATCGTAGTAGTGGAAATTATACTACCTGCTATAGCTGACTTTATTGCATTACCAATCTTATCAATGTCTAGACCCAGGCGCTCTGCCTTTCTATAATCTATATTGATAAATATTTCATCTACAATCATTGAATCATCTGTAGTAAGATCAAAAATACCATTCTTTTTTGATAAGTCATTTTTTATTAAAGTAATAATTTTATTAATATCATCTAGATTATTAGATCTAAACGTTGCCTCAATATCGTTTCCCACCGGCGGGCCATCAGTTCTGACGCCAAAGGTTAAATCTCCTTTAATATTAAATTTTATTTTTCTCAATTTACTCAACATCTTATTATAGGAAATATTATTCTTTGCATAATCGTCAACATAAATCCACATATAACCAACATCACTTCCCTCTTCATAATTAGGTCTGGAAGCATTAAGGTCAGTTAATCCAACTCTAACATCAATATGCTTAACCCTGTCTTTTAAATTATTTTTTATTTTTTTAGAAATATTGCCCATTATTTTACCAGTATTTTCAATCCTACTTCCTTCTTCAGATTTAAATTTTGCATAATATATTGAAGTTTGCTCTGCGGGGAATAAAATAAACTTATTAGCAAAAAATATTAAATAAACTGAAATGAAATTAATAATAATAAATCCAATTAACACAAAATAACGCATCTTGACTAATTTTACAATTAATTTTTCAAATTTAACCTCAAAAATATGAAACCAATCACTTTTAGCATTATTTGTATTATTCTGATTAGAATTCTTAGAAAAATACACCAATCGCATTGGTAAAAAGAAAAAACACTCAAGCAAGCTAACCAAGAGTGCAATTGTTACTATAATAGGAATCCACTTGATAAACTCCCCCATAATACCCCTGGTAATCAACATTGGCAAAAATGCAGCAATAGTTGTTAAAATTGTCACAGTAATTGGCATCCAGAAAAATTTTATACATCTTATTGCTGAATCATAAGACGCAATCTTTCTATTTTTATATTTTACAAAATTTTCACTAATTATAACACTGTTATCAACAAGCATACCAAGTACTATAACTAAAGCCAATATTGTAATTGTGTTTAAATTAATTCCCAAAAAGAACATGATTGCCAAAGTGGCAAGAATTGAGATCGGTAAAGAGAAAGATGCAGCAAGGGCTGACCTAAAAGGTAAAAATAAAAATAACAACGATACCACTATTACAAAACCAATGATGGCATTTTGAGTTAATATTGAAATCCTATCGTGAACCTCTTGCGATTCATCATGTATTAAATTAAATTCCAATCTATCTTGATATCTAAGTGAAAAATCTGCAACTCTATCTTTAATATCAGCAACAAGATCTAAAGTATCTGTATTAGATTTTTTATTTATAGTTAAAATTGCAGCCTCTTTTGAATTATATCTAGCTAAGAATCTTGGCTCTTCTTCTGAATCATAAACTTTAGCAATATCTTGCAATCTAACAACTTTACCAGAAAAATTAGATCTTATAATAATGTTTTTTAATTCTTCAATATTCCTAACTTTAGCCTCTATTCTTGTTAAGTATTGACTTTTTTTATTTTTAATCTCGCCGCTTGGAAAGTCAATATTTCTTGATTTAATTTTATTAAAAACTTCATTAATGCCAACATAATATTGGTTAATTTTAACCAGATCAATGTCAATATTAAATCTTCTATCATTATAACCAATTACAGAAATAGATTTAACAGATTTATTATCTTGTAATTCTTCTTTTAAAATATCAGCTGTAATATTTCTAAATCTATTTTTATTACTACCAGTAATAGCAACTGTTACAACTGGAAATTCTTCAGATTTTATTTCTTTAAAAAATGGTAAATCAACTAAATCAGAAGGTAATTTAGCTCTATTTAAGGAACTTTGTATGTCAGATATTGATTTCGGAATATCAATACCCCTCTTATCCATATCAATTCTAATAATTATGGTACTTAATCCAGGCTGACTAATTGATCTCACATCTTTAATATCATCAACCTGTCTAATCTCATCCTCTATTGGTTTAGTAATTTTTGTTTCTATATCGTAAGATGAAGCGCCACTATAAGTAGTGCTAATAATAGCAGTAGCAAAATTTACAGCAGGATTGCTTTCTGCATTCATATTTTTTAAAGAGAAAACTCCAGAAACAACTATAAACAATATACATAATATTGATAATTTGCTATTCCTGATAAAGAATTTAGTTATATTATCCATTTGATAAAGCAAAAGGTGTTGTAGTAAATATTGTCATATAGTCCAATGTTTGATTCATTATTATTGATTTAACTTCCATCTCCCTTATCAAGCCATGAAAGTATAAATCCTGATCATCTATAAGGTCCCTAATAGAAATTCGAGCCTGCTGATATTTTTTACGACTCAATTTAAGTATAGTTTGTAAATCTTTATTATTTTGAGCTTGATATATTTGAGATCTTTGTAATATCTTTATATTACCTAAAGATTGAGTATGGTAAGATTCTATTTTAGCAAGATCAGCTCTTTTTTTTGCCAAAAAAATAGATCTCTGGCCCAGAAGTCTAATTTCTTTGGATTTATTTTTGGTCTTTCCCAATGGTACAATTAGCCTTAAACCGGCCTCGTAACTATTTCCAGGATCAGAACTAATATCTGTAAAGGCTTTCTGATTGCTATTATTTTCACCAAAGTGGTTATAGCTTGAATATAGCTCTAAATCTAAATTATCATAATTACCGGTAAAATCTTTTTGCTTTTGATAGGATTTATGTAGGATTTTAATTACATCATCATATTTTGTATAATTCATTGGAATTGATTTTTGCTCCTGAATATTAGCTATGATATTGCTAAAGTAATTTTCATGATCTTTTATATTATAGCTTTCTAACTTTATTATTTTTCCAGCTATTGAGGGAAGTAAATTTCTTAAATCTAAAATAAGTAATTCTTTTTTATTAAGAAGATTTGATAATTCAACCTGCTTAGCAGAAACTTGTGCCGAAGATCTCTTGACGCCAGATAAATCCGCTATACCACTTTTGTATCGCCTCTTCATATCACTTTCTTGTTCTTGATAATTCTTTAAAATCCCTCTAGAAATCTTAATAATCTCTTCATTTAAAATAATGGCTAGATATTTTTTATATATCGATATTAAGAATATTTCAATATCTATATCTTTTTGTATTTTTGCTAATTTTTCTTCATAATCAAAATATGATATTCTAGCCCTAGAGTCCTTACCAAAAAGATTTCTATATAAATCCATGGTAAATTCAAAAGATACGGAATTTCTAGAGTCAGAGCCGAATCTACCATATTTCTTCTTTTCAATGTTATTATAAATACCAAGACCTACTCCAGAAACAAGATCTGCCCCTACCCCAACTGATAGGTTAGAAATAGGAGAAGCAACAGGAATATAATCTATAAAACTTTCTTCATTTGTATTAAAATAACTAAGTTCACCTTCTAATTTAGGTTGAAAATTTTCTAGAAATTCATTTTTATTAAATTTAGCTTCAAGAAAATTAGCTTTAATGTTCTCAATAATAGCGGAATTATTTTTAGCTTCAGAGATTAAGTTGTCTTTTGTTAGATAAAATATATTTTGATTATTGGAATAAGCATTGTGATTGGTGGAGAAATTTAGAAAAATTAGAATAGAATAAATAATAAATAATCTAATTTTAGATTTCGAATAAGAAACAATTAGGGAGCTCTTGAATTCATAAAGATAAAAAGCTAGATTTCTTATTATTATTTTCTGAAAATATTTTATCATAATTATTATAGAGATTTTAAATCTTTAATTAATTGATCGCTATATTCTAGGTAAATTTTATCATTAATTCTAAGATCAATTGATTTTAAATCTATCAAAGAGCCTGGCGAATTATAAATTTTTACTAATTTTATCCATGCTCTTTTAATATTTTCCTCTGGAAATTTTACCAATAAACCATTATTAAACCTAATATCCCAGCGCCTTAAACCAATAAGCGTTGCTGAGTAAATATTTTGGCTAATATTAAGATCTGACAATAATATATTGAATAAAGACCCGGCTCTAATGTTAGCTTTCTGGCCAGATAAAATTAATAAATCAGAAAATTCATCACCATTTTCCAATCTTGTTATTATCGCTCCATCTTTGTCAATAATATGCTGAACTTCCCCTTCCTGCCAGATGGCAAAAGGCTCATATTCCTCAATCTTAATATTTAACTTACTCGGCAGATTGCGAAATATTACTATATTCTTTACCCATGGAAGCTTGATTGTACGATCTTTAATAGAATTAATGACTGAATCAAGGTAACTATCCTCATCGGCAGAAAAACCTCCAATCTCATTTCTTACTATATCTGAAATATCATCATAATCAGTATATCTATTACCAGTGATTGAAATTTTATTATAAAAGTCATGGTCATTTCCAATAAAATCTATGTAATTATTAATAATTTTATTTTTAAAGGATGTAATTTGTTGTTTATTTTGGGTAATTGAGTATGGAATATATATCATTAAAGCACATAGGCATACATAATAGAAATATCTAAGAAAAGATTTTACCCTACCATATAAAAATGACTTTGTAAATCTAAATACAGAAAATCTTAGCAATATTTTTGAAATATATTTTTGCATTTATATAAATTATTTATTATATCCAGCATTATTGATTAAATATTCTATAATATAATCAAAAGAAAGTCCAGCATTTTTGGCAATTTTTGGAACTAAAGAAAGATCAGTAATTCCAGGATGAGTATTGATTTCAAGTAAATATATTTTATTAGCAATGTTATCAAAAAGAAATTCTACCCTACTAATATCCTGACATTTAGCAATATTATGACACTTTAAAGCTAAATCAAGAATCTCTTGTTTTTTATCTTTACTGATTTTAGGTATAATATAATCAGTCATGCCGCTGGTATATTTTGATTTATAATCATAAAATATAGCATCTTTTGGAACTACCTCCATCATCCCTATAGCTTTTTGACCTAAAATTGCTACATTAATTTCCTTTCCTTTAATATATTTTTCAATAATGATTTCATCTCCATGCTTCCAGCTATATCCAGCTATATCAAACTTTGAATCTTCTAATATAACCTCTACACCAATACTGGAACCTTCGTCAACAGGCTTAATAATAAATGGTTTTGCAATTTTATCTATTATTTTGTTATTATTTATATTGTCATCTTTTCTTAATATTTCAGAATCAGCCATAAGAATATGATGAGATTCAAAAATAGTTTTAGATAATATTTTATTCATACAAATAGCACTAGAAAGTAATCCTGAATGAGTATATGCTAATTTAGCTATGTCAAGCAAACCTTGTATTCTACCGTCTTCACCAAATTGACCATGCAAAGCATTGAATACTATATCTGTTTCCAATTTTCTTAAATTTTCTAAAACATTACCATCAAACTCTAATTTATTAGCTTTATAACCCATCTTAAGCAAAGAACTATAAACCACCTCACCGCTTAAGCGAGAAATTTCAGCTTCATTATTCCAACCCCCAAGTAAAACTGTTATATTTTTATCCTTATTACTCATAATTAATTTTATAAATTTTCTAAATAAAGAATATTATTATTCTTTTATTTCCACTACTGCTTCTGTAGTTTCTGCTACTGCTTCCGTGGTTTCTGCTGCTTCCGTGGTTTCTGCTGCTTCTGTAGTTTCTGCTACTGCTTCTGTAGTTTCTGCTACTGCTTCTGTAGTTTCTGCTGCTTCTGTAGTTTCTGCTGCTTCTGTAGTTTCTGCTACTGCTTCTGTAGTTTCTGCTTCTATTTGCCGCTGCTGAAAATGCTCTATTTCTTTTTGTTCATTTTTTTTAATATTCTTTAATTTATTTAAATTTTCAATTTCTTCAAATGTATGCTGATAAAGCATTTCAAAAGGAATAGCCTCTTTGTCTGAAACTTTCTTTATTTTATCCAAAAGATCTGTCGTATTTTTTGGAATAGAACCCCCTCTTTTCTCAGATAACCATTTTGCCTGAAATGAAATTGGGCTCTTGGATTCCACAGCATCTCCAATATAAAAACCAACAGGAGAAGAAACTCCAGAAAAATCACAATCAAAAGTTATTTTTTTAACCATATTATTATAAAATAAAAATTGAGGCTAAGCCTAAAAATATTAAAAAGGAGCTAGTATCGGTAATTGCTATAAGAAAAACTCCAGATGATATTGCTGGATCAAATTTCATTTTATTTAACAATAAAGGAATTACTGCGCCAAAAAATCCCGATAAAATAACTGTTGTAAAAATTGAAAAAGCCAGAACTATACTTAAATATATATCCTTCTGCCAGCAATAACAAACAATAGCAGCTATAACAGACAAAAATAAGCCATTTATTGAC
>CAJQHT010000020.1 GCA_905478245.1 uncultured Rickettsiales bacterium
ATATTTGCCCACTCAGCGCCTTTCTCACTATGAAGACCAATTAAGCTCCATATTTTGCGTCTAGCAAAATCACCTTCCAAAACCACAAACTCACAAGAAAGATAGATTGATCCTGTATTTTGGTTTCTGGTTGCGTATCCGCCACTCCACCCTTGATCCCTATCATCATGACCGCCTGGTCTGATTTGCATTCTAACTTTTGCTAGAGTGTTGTTTGGGATTACATCGTAAGATGCCTGATTGTCTGAATTGTTAAAATCGTTCCACATAATTATTTACCTTTATTTGAGTTATTATTGTTAAAATTTGAATATTGGAGATGCTCAGCGATGGGCTTTGCTTCTGACTTAATCTTTGTCATTAGCTTGCCCAAGTGAGGTTCTTCAATTACGTTTAATCGCCTTGATCTGTCTTTTGCTGGATAGGAAAAGGGATTGAGTGTTTGGCAGATGAATGCCCGATAAGAGCTGTTTTCCCCTTGACCTTCATCTTGTTTAATCTCAGCCATAGTGATGACCTGATCAACAATTCCCGGAAGTTCTAAACCAGTTTTTGAGCCTTCAATTTGAGGGGAATAAACCTTGCGATTGAAGTCATCGAGTTTTTGATCCAAAATACCGACAAACCAGATATTCTTAGCTCTGGTATGTTGAAGATGGGTAAGCCAATTAATCATCTCTCTGCCATGTAAACCATAAGCTCCCCTGGTGTCAGGTTTTCCTGATTTATCAGATATTGCCTCTGGTTGACCCATTGCATATTGAAAGCAAAGACGACCAGCTACAGTTATTGAGTCGATGAAGATGGTCTCGTATTTATCTAGAGATTTTGGATCACCAAATTTCTGACAAACTGAATCAAAATGTGCAGATGAGAATTTCTGCTCAGGACGAAGAGATGGATTTGGCCCACCAATAAAGACGGCAAAATCACAACATTCTTCCCAAGTTTTAGGGCGGATTGTATCGCCAGGCCATCCTTCAACAGCTAGATCTCCAGCTTCCAAGTCAAAGAAAAGAGTGGTTTTTGGATCAAGAGTCCAAAGCAGACTCGTTTTGCCAATTCCGCTGGCCCCGAAGATGCAACCTTTAATTCCTCTAGTTTCTTTTAAACGCTCATCGGCGCTAATTATTGGTAAATTATTCATGGCCAACCTCCTTAATTTCTTCAATCTTGAAGGCTTCCTTGCTTGTTTTTAGAATTCTGGCGGGTCTGAAGAATTTCTTGATATATTCTGGCCAAGCGTTGAATTTGGTTTCAGAAAGTTTGTAGGAGATAGTGATATATTCATAAGGGTTATCGCCAAATTCTTTAATCTCTGAAACAGCTTCTTTAAGTTTGGCTTGATCCCAATCTACCCTTTTTGTGACAACAGAAGTGATCTTAAAATTGCCATCATTAAAGTGGATTGCGCCAGTAACCTTATCTTGATTTTGCCTGATATCAGTGACTTGATTTTGATATTTAAGGGATATGGTAGAATCGAGCCAATCCTTTAACATTTTGGCTTTATCAAGATTGGCAATAGCATCTCTTTGCAGCGATACTAATTTGCTTATTTCTAGCTCGGATAATTCCCCGATTGGGATATGACGAGCACTCTCTATGGTTAGTGTGTTGTTCATAATATTTAAATAATTGAAGTTGATAATGGGGCAGAAGGAGGAGTCGGATCTAGATGACTATTGCTAGTCTCATAATCCTTGATGGAATCGGCGCTATATCGAATACGGCCACCAATTTTGATGTAAGCGGGGCCCATTTTGAGCCAACGCCACCTTTGCAAGGTTTTGTGAGAAATTCCCCACTTTCTTGCTAAGGATTTTTCTGGTATAAGTAATTGTTCAGTCATGTTGAGAAACCATTAGTTAGTTAATAAAAAAACTAAGGTAACTTTAGAACTATAGGCAGGGGGAGATCGGGGGACGAAGGGGGGACGATCGAGGGGGAATTAAGTTTTTTTGATTTTTTTAAGAAATTTACTTGGTTTTAAACTCTATAATTCCCTCTTTGTAGGAAATGAAGTTGGCCACTTTGCTTTTTTTGAAGAGGTCTCTATATCTTGATTCTATGCCAAAATCAGCTATATCAGTGACATTATTCCACCTGATATTACCATCTGGATTTTCCGCATATAAATCGCAAATAATTTTGATAGCTTGACGCTGCTTATCTCCTTTTACATGAACAGAGTTGTTGCCAATAAATAATGTGCTGGCATCTTCATTACAACGAACATGAGGCTTATATTCATCATCGGCTCCTGATATTAGAATATTTGAAATGTAATCCATATTAAAGATCTTACCTTGTGAGAAGGTTAGAAGTTTTGGAATTGAGATTATCTTTGACTTTTGAGTGAGTTTGGATGGGCAATGCTCATTTGATGAAGTAAGGATTAATTTTGGAAATGTGGTTGGTGATTGCCTCAAGAAGAACTCATCAATTTTTTTAAAGTCGATCTGATTATTTAATCTTCTGGCAAAAAATATGGCGTATTTCTTTTTTTGAATATTTTCTTCACCAATAAAAAATAAAAGATCATTCAAATAATTATTAGGATTTTTTCTGCTGCTTTTGGAAACATCAAATTGATCAGCGATAAAGTCAGTTAATTTAGAAAAATTAATATCAAAAGTTTTGAGCTCATCTTCTGGAATTGGTAGAAATTTACCAAGGTCTGATAAATAAACGAAGGATTCCATTTCTTCGTTCCAATCAACATAAACATCCTTATCCTGGTTTGCCAGATAGTAGCTTTCAAGATCTCTGCCCTTTGTAAGAAAGTCATTCTGGATTAATGAGTTAGCGGTTTTTTCACTTAACTCTGACTTTAAAACTGAATAGGCAATATTGGGTTCTGCTTGCTCTGCAACTTCAATTAATAATTTGAATATTGTGGTATTCATCTTCATATATTTTCAATAATTCCCCATCTTTCTAGATATTTACTGCCGATGATTTTTTCTTTTTCACTATGCTCTTTTAGATCGCAACCATTTGGATCGGTGATATTGACATGAATCAATTTGCCTCTTGGATGTTTGCCATCGGGCTTGAATTTAATTGATAATTTTACCTTCTTTATTTCAAAAGAATTTTCGAGAGGATTATTGCTGCCATACCAGTCTTTGGCTATTTCATAGATGTTTTTATTTTCTGTAAAGGGGGATTCGATAGTGCTGGAATTTTTGCTGTTAAGTGGTTTTAATTTTAGTAAAGTGACCTTGATATTTTGAATCATATCCTTGGCATCAACATCTTTCATCAAATCCTGATATGATCTGAATTTGGATAGATTATATTTTTTGAGCCTAATTTCAAATTTATCATCCTCGGTTTTTAAGAAAATGTTGGCAAATTTCTTAGCCAAAAATTCTCTATTATCTTTCAAGCTTGATATTACTTCGATTGAACCACTTACTGGATCATAGGTAATTGAAAAATCCTTGGCTGGTGAAAAATATTGAGTAACAACTTCATCTTTATCAAAAGTCTGAACTGATTTTGGCAATCCATCATGAAATGCCATTAAGCTACAAACTTCAAATGTCTCACCATCCTTATCTTTCTTATCTCTACAATTAAACTCAATTTGCAATTTTTTACTAACATCTAAATGCTTTAAAGCTGACTCTTTAAATTTAGCTATATTTTCTGCTGATTTATCAATTTCTCTATCTTTAGGGCCAATAAATGCGTTCCATTCTTTGGATTTTCTTTTGTAATCATTAGAAGCAAAATGCTCTGCAATTCTGAATTTATCAGGATGATTTGAATAAACCCAGAGGCTTCGAGCGTGATCGCTCTTTTGGTCTAAAAATATTTCATCATTACCAACAGCGCAGCATAAAGCATTCTGCCCCAGTTCATCACTCATGCCATGAACCCTCTCAATACCATTGAATAGATTCTGCTTTTTATCATCCTCATGATTTCTAATAGAAGAAAATAGCTGATTATGATAATTCTTGCTTTTTGCCTTCCATTCAAAGTCATCAGGAAATTCCAAATTATATCCGATTAAAAACTCTTTAACATTATCCTCTGGTATATTCCTAATAAATTTCCTGATCTTTGTTTCCATAATGAAATAGTTTTAATTGATATTTATATTGAAAGAAGTACTCTATTCTAAGTTTACTTTAATTATCTTACAATTAAAAATTCCTATTTGATGAAAAAAAAGACACGTGGTGGAGCAAGAGAAGGCGCAGGAAGGCCAAAAGGCCAAGGAAGGTATGGTGAGCCTACAAGAATTATGAGAGTCCCTATAAGTTTAATTGATACAGTTAAGGATATGATGGAAAGTAAGACTAAGGATTTTGCTCTTCCTTTATATGATATGACTGTGCAAGCGGGTAGCCCTTCAATTACTGACAGCGATAATTATGAGCTTTATAATTTAAATGAGAAATTTCTGATCAACGATCCAGACAGCCATTTTTTAGTTAAAGTTTCCGGATATTCTATGAAAGATGCAGGAATTTTGCCTAATGACTTATTGTTAGTTAATAAGAAAAAAGAGGCGAGAGATGGTGATGTTATTGTGGCGTCAATTAATGATGGTGCAGTTGTAAAAAGATTATCAGTTAAGAATGGCGTCACTAAATTAATTTCTGATAATGACGATTATGATGATATTGAAGATCAAACTTTGAATCTTCATCCATGGGGCGTGGTGACTAAAGTTATTCGAGATTGTTAAAATATTTCTTAGTTCTATTAGAAAGTGCCACTAAAGACAACATAACCGGAACCTCAACCAAAACCCCAACCACAGTAGCAAGTGCCGCCCCAGATTCTAATCCAAACAAACTAATAGCAACCGCAACCGCCAATTCAAAGAAGTTAGATGTGCCAATTAGCGCTGATGGCGCAGCAATATTATGTGGTATCTTCCAAAAATAACTCCAAGTATAAGCAATTGCAAAAATACCGTAACTTTGAATAATTAGAGGTATTGCTATTAACAATATTATTAATGGTTTGCCGATAATTACATTTGCCTGTAGGCCAAACAAAATAACCACAGTAAGTAATAATCCTGCCATCGAATAAGGCTCTATGTGTTTTGAGAAGCTATTCAGGGTATTCTTATTTTTACCTTTCATTAAAGCTTTTCTAGTGACATATCCTGCAAATAGAGGAATTAACACATAAAGAACAACCGACAATAGTAAGGTTTGCCATGGAACGACTATATCTGTTACTCCAAGCAATAATGCTGCAATTGGAGCAAAGGCAAAAATCATTATTATGTCATTGATAGAAACTTGAACCAGCGTGTAAGTTGCATCTCCTTTGGTCAATTTACTCCAAACAAATACCATTGCTGTACAAGGGGCAACACCAAGCAAAATCATGCCAGCGATATATTCCTTAGCATCACTTGGATCAACCAAATTGGCAAAAATTGTTTCAAAAAATAATATACCAAGAAATGCCATGGTGAAAGGTTTAATCAGCCAATTTACCACAAGTGTTACACATAAGCCTTTAGGTTTTTTGTACGTATTCTTTAAACTACTAAAATCGATATTTACCATCATTGGATAAATCATTATCCAAATTAAAACCCCTACAACCAAGTTAACTTTGGCATATTCTAACTTTGTAATAAATTGAAAAATCTCAGGAATAAAATTACCAAGCAAAACACCTGATGTTATGCAAAGGGCTATCCATAATGATAAGTATCTGCCAAAGAGATTTAGGGGGCTGCTTTTTTGTTTAATAGAATTTGTCATGATTAGTTATTGTAAAGGCTGGTAATTTTTTTTGATATTTGGGCGATAGATTTGTTGCTAGTATCTATTGACGATATTTTTAGAACTAAATCTTTTATGCCATTAAAACATTTATCAAATTCTAGCTGAGTTTGTGCATTACTGCCGATAAACTTAGCTGGATCATCAAATCCAAGATAAATTTTTGCACCCTTTCCGAGAAATGCAGGGCAAGACTCATTTGCAGCCCCACCGCAGACTGTAATTATTAAATCAAATTTAGTGTCTTTAAATTCATCCCAAGATTTACTGCGAGGGCTAGATGTTGGTATATTGTGTTTTTCTAAAGTCCTTATGCTAAATGGATTAACTTGACCAGTTGGATTACTTCCTGCACTGCAAGCTATAAACTTATCACTAGCATAGTGGTTTAGTAATGCTTCAAATAATATACTTCTACAAGAATTACCGGTGCATAGAATAAGGGTTTTTATTTTCTTCATTTTTTCCCCTTCAAATAGGTGGCTAAAGTTTGTTGTTACATGGCATTTGTCATCTGAATCAAAGCAACAACTCTCTAAAAGATATTTCATTAGATTTTCTACAACCTTGAAGTCAGCACTATAGATAATGTATCTACCATCTTTCTTGGATTTAATTAATCCGCTATTCTCAAGATGAGAAAGGTGGAAGGACATATTATTTTGAGCTACACCAATTTTATCCCCAATTTCTCCTGCTGGCATTCCATCTAGACCTGCTTTGACTAGAATTTTAAAAGCTTTGAGCCTAGTTTTTTGGGCTAGCGATTCTAGTATTTTTACTGTTTTTGCAATATTCATAATCTCAATTATTAAAACTTAATAATATCTATATATCTACAAGTATAGATATTATTCAACCAAAAGTCAATGAGCATTTAGTAAACATGAGTGCATATAGGTAATCAAGTGTCATTGTGCTTTGCGAGTCATTTCATATTCTAATAATAGAATTTTAGAAAATGAACTTGATAGTACATGCAACTGCAAACTAAAGCACAAAAACAGATAAGATCCCCCCATCAAAGATTGGCTGAGATCGGAGAAATATTAGCAACAGCCATCCGTCGTCTTGAGACCAAAGAAACTTCTAAAATAAGAGACGAACAACTTGACTCTAACTACCTTCCAAGCGTTCATATACCCAGTAATAACCTGAATCTAGAACGCTTATGAATAAATCAATTATACGACAAATTATTGAATTAGAAAATAAATCTGCCGCTGATTTGAGGCATATTTATAATGAAGTTATGCCAAAAAAATGTGCTGCTAACACTAATAAGGAATATTTAAAGCCAAGAATCGCCTTTAGGCTCCAAGAATTAGCATTTGGAGGGCTGGATGATGAGTCAAAAGATAATCTGGCAAAAATAGCAAATGGCATTTCTACCAATATTTTACGAAGGCCAACCGATCTTTTACCAGGAACTAAAATTTGCCGAGAATGGCAAGGAGTTATGCATGAGGTCGAAGTATTAAAAGAGCATTTTGAATATGATGGTCAGAAATGGAAAAGCCTCTCTGCAATTGCTAGAAAAATAACCGGCACTCGCTGGAATGGCCCTAAATTCTTTAAATTACAATCATGATAGAAAAGATAAAAAATAAACAAAAAGTCAGATGTGCTATTTATACCAGAAAATCTTGTGAAGAAGGTCTGGAACAAGAATTTAACTCGCTTGATGCTCAAAGGCTCTCTGCAGAAAATTATATTGCCAGCCAAGAACATGAAGGCTGGGTTCTTGATCCTACTTTTTATGATGATGGCGGGTTTAGTGGCGGAACTCTCGAGCGACCGGCAATTCAAAGATTATTTCAAGATATTAGAGAAGATAAAATTGACTGTGTCATTGTTTATAAAATTGATCGCTTGACCAGATCACTTTTAGACTTCTCAAAAATTATTGAATTATTTGATGAATATAATGCCAGCTTTGTATCGGTAACACAGAGTTTTAATACCTCAAATTCCATGGGACGATTAATGCTTAATGTCCTTTTATCATTTGCCCAATATGAAAGAGAGCTAACCGGAGAGAGAATAAGAGACAAAGTTGCGGCATCTTGTCAAAAAGGCATGTGGATGGGAGGCAATATCCCAATGGGTTATGATGTTGAAGATAGAAAGCTTCTCATTAATGAAAAAGAGGCAAAAATTATCAGGATATTATTTCAAAATTTTGTTGAGACCTCCTCAATTACCGAAACTGCCAGAGAATTAAACAATCTTGGCTTAACCACTAAAACTTGGATAGCTGCTAGTGGTAAACTTCATAAAGGCAAAAGATTCAATAAAAGCTCTATCAGAAGGATGCTTAATAATCACCTTTATATTGGAAAAGTGAAACATAAGGACAAGCTCTATGAAGGATTGCACAAGCCAATTATAGATGAGGAGATTTGGCAAAAATCCAGAGATCTTCTCGGTAGCAATGAAGGTAAAATTCAACTGCCAACTTCTAGAATAACCACAGCACCACTTCTCAAGGGAATTATGAATTGTGGAATATGCGGATCAAAAATGACGCCTACCTATACCAAAAAACAAGGAAAGAGATATCGCTACTATATTTGCGCCTCAAAACATAAAGGAAGCAATGATAGCTGCACAGTTGGCAGAATTCCAGCAAGTGAAACTGAGGAATTGGTAACAAATCAAGTTTTAAATCTGCTCAAGAAGCCGGAATTTATAATTCACACCATCAACTCAAAATCAGATGATTTAACAGAAAGTAAAATTATCAATTCCTTCAAATCCATTGATAAAATTTGGGATGAATTATTCCCAGTTGAGCAAGTAAGAATTATGAATCTCCTTGTCAAAAATATCGATATCAAGCCAGAAGGTTTAAACATCAAAATTTACAAGGAAGGACTTCACTCATTATCAACTGAATTAACAGGTTAATATGCAAGAAATTACTCAAACCATAAGCGAAGATACTATTGATATTTTTGTGCCAATAGCAATTAAAAAAAGAGGTGGAGCAGCAATGCTCATGATGCCAAAAAATGTGAAGCTAGAAGATCAAAAAACTTATTTTGATGATAAATTAATCAAAACCATCGGCAAAGCCTATAAATGGAAGATGGAAATGGAGGAAGGCAAATTTGAATCTTTGGCAGATATTGCTAGAAAGGAGAAGGTTGGCAATTCTTATGTTAGCAAGGTTTTTAACCTCAATTTTATCTCGCCAAGAATTATCAAGAAAATATTAACTGGCACTCAGCCAAGGAATTTGAAATTGCAGGATATAATTTCAAATAGAAAGTTATCAGATTTGTGGCAGGAGCAGGAAGAAATATTAGGGCTTTAGGCTTGATTAGCTTAATAATTTGAAAAGTAGAATTAAAATTTCTATAATTAGTAGATAATTAAAAAATCTTTTTTGGGTCTTTTGCGAATATTATGATTATAAATTAAATGTTTAGTACTCTTTACATTGTTGGGAATGGGCTTGATTTATATCACGAACTGGATACTAAATATTCATCTTTTGGAAAATTTTTAAAAAATCAAAATACTCAAATCTATGATTTGCTAACACAATATTTTACTAATGATGAAGATGATATTTGGGGAAATTTTGAAGAATGTTTGGCAGAATTAGATTTTAAAGCTCTATTGGAGGATAATGCTTACCTTTCTGCAGATATCTCAAGTTCTGACTTTAGGGATAGAGATTGGCACTCTTATCAAATTGAAATGAGCCTAACGGTTGAAAATCTTACTGTAAACTTACGCAAATTACTTCGGGAATTTATTTTGGAAGTTAAGTTTCCAGAGCAGATTAATGATAAAAAGCTGTGTTTTGAAAAGGATTCAACTTATCTAAGCTTTAATTATACCGATACACTTGAAAAATATTACAATATCGATAAAAAAAATATTTTATACATACATGGTAAAGCAAAAAATACTGGTGATGAGTTAATTTTAGGTCACGGAAGAAATCCTTCGGTTTTAGAAGAAAATTATAAAAAAGAAGAAGACATTCCTCCAGAAGGGTTGAATGAGGAGCAAATGGAAATGTGGAGAGAAGAAATGTCAGATAAATATAGTTATTCACATGAATCTGCACATGATGAATTAACGCCATATTTTGATGCGTCGCATAAACCAACATCAGAAATAATTCTTACTAACAAGAAATTTTTTAATAGCCTTAAAAATCTCAAAAAGATAATAGTTTTGGGATCTTCTTTATCGGAAGTTGATAAAGATTATTTTAAAAAAATATTGGAAGTCGAAGCAAATAAGAAAATTCCTTGGATTGTTTCTTATTACGAAGATTCGGATCAAGAGTCTCATTTGCAAAAATTGACTTCATGGGGATTAAGTGAAAAACATATTAAGTTCATAGAAATAGCCACACTCTGACTAAAGAAAATTAAGTTTTTGGTAATTCTAATTTTGTAACCAAAATATCTTTTACCAAATAGTCCAGCAGAAGGTTAATCCACTTCACTTCATCCCAATAATTAAAATCATTATAATCAATTGATTCAATACCCATATTTTTGCCGTGAGAGAGATAGTGTCTGATTTTCTCCCTGATATATTTACCTGTAGAGCTGTCGTCTTCTGCTTTTTCTTTTATCCGTTTTGCTGAAATTGTTAATAGTGAGTCATCAATATTTGCTATTTTAGTGTCAATCCAATTACCTAAATTTTTTGAATCCTTAAATGGCATTTCAAGAATTTTATAAAGGCATAGAAAATTATAATAGCAGCTCCCAATACTATTTCCTTCTCGATAAAAAGCTAAAGCTTTGTGCTGCTCTTCTTTAAAAATTCTTTGCCTAAAACTTCTAACAAGATATTCATCTTTATTAGCTTCGTAGTAAAAAGATAGCATGTGCTCATTGTGACAGCCGCTACTAATGCCAGATATTTTTACATCATGAAACCAATGAATTTCATTAAAAAAGTTTATTATTGCTTTGTAACCGTCTTGAAACTTTTTATCAGCAGGAACTAGAGTTTTTATATGGTGGTCCTTATTTTTATTGACATTAACTACTAGCTTAAAATCTGAATATTCTAATTCAGTTTCACGATAAATAAGCTTATCAATTTCCTTATAATAATTCATAGAATTGCAGTTTAGTATTATTGCCGAATAATATTTTAAATATTTATTTGGTCAATTCCATTAAAAAGTTCGCAAAAATTACTAAAAATCCGTTCGCACATCCACTTGAAAAAGTTCGTTACAAAACCCACAAAGCCAGTGTTTACCGATGTCCACCTTTTTTTAAAAAGGACGACCCAAGCGGAGACGGAGAGAATTTTTAGCCTGATTTTAGCAATTTTTATGATTTTTTGGAGAGAGGAAAGGACGACTGAAATTGAAAATGAAACTCGCCAAGTATCGCTGTTACTGGGCTTGCGAGGCTTAATGAATTTTAGAAAATTTGAGCGGAGAATGATTTAGAACCAGTTAAACTGGCGGAGAAAGAGGGATTCGAACCCTCGATACGGTTAACCCGTATACTTCCTTAGCAGGGAAGCGCCTTCAGCCGCTCGGCCATTTCTCCAAAACACTTAAGTTTGATCAAAGATTAAAGCTAAAAGATTAATTTTGCAAGAAAAGTTTTATTAAACCTTTAACATTTCAGATCTATTTTTATCAATTTGATTAAATACATCCTCCCAGGTTCCGGTCGTAGAAGCTTTAGAATATTCTGTTACTCTATTTTCAAAGAAATTAGTATGTTCAACACCGTTTAGAATCTCGTCAAGCCAAGGTAGTGGATTGTCATCAATCATATAAATATCCTTTAGGCCTAATTGATTTAATCTCCTATCTGCGATATATCTGATATATCTTTTAACTTCCCTTGCGGTAAGGCCTTCAATATTGCCAAGCTCAAAAGCTAGATCAACAAAAGCATCTTCAAAATGAACAATAGTGGCGCAGGCCTCGTAAAGATTTCCTCTTAATTCCTCATCCCAAACTTCTGGATTTTCCTTTACAAAAGTTCTGAATAATTTAATGATTGATTCAGTATGAAGACTTTCATCACGAACTGACCAAGCAACAATCTGTCCCATGCCCTTCATCTTGCCAAATCTTTGGAAATTGAGTAAAATAGCAAAAGAAGCAAATAATTGTAAGCCTTCAGTAAAGCCACCAAATACAGCCAGAGTAGTAGCAATATCTTTTTTGGTCTTAACGCCAAATTTTTGCATATAATCATATTTATCCTTCATTTCTTTATATTTTAAGAAAGCAGAATATTCGGCCTCATCCATACCAATTGTATCTAAAAGATGGGAATAAGCAGCAATATGAACTGTTTCCATATTAGAGAAAGCTGCCAACATCATTTGCACCTCAGTTGGCTGAAATACTTGAGAATAATGCTTCATATAACAATTATTCACCTCGATATCAGCTTGAGTAAAAAAACGAAATATTTGCGTAAGAAGATTTTTTTCTGACTGTGTTATATTATGCTTCCAATCCCTAACATCATCTGCTAAAGGAACCTCTTCTGGTAACCAGTGAATTTGCTGTTGTCTTAACCAAGCATCATAAGCCCAAGGATAATTAAAAGGTTTATATATAGGTTTTGCATCTAATAGGGACATTCTTAATTTTATTTAAATTATGGGCAATAACTATGATAATACAGCCCTTCAAAATAAGGATAAACACAATATATAGTATGAAACTTAACAAAAAGTCACAATATATTGTTATTTCATGTTAAATTAAATATTTAAAATAAACAAGTGTTTTTTTTAACTTTTTTATAAAATAATTTAATTGACTATTTTATAATATTTGGATATAATGCTATCTTTGCATAACTAATACTAAAATCCATTTTTAAATAGCTTATATTCAAAATATTTTTTAGATAAAAATTATAAAAAACGAGTCGTAATATGTTTATATTTCGCGAGGCTTTTTGTAGATTTTTAACAAAAAAGATGAAGAAGATAAGCTTATTTAATTACCATAATTTAAAGATGGATTTTGGTATAATATAACAAAATATTTTTTAGATTCCATGAGCATTCTTCAATCAATAAAAGAAATATTAAAACAACAATTCCATAATATTGAATCATCATATTCAGAAATAATAAAATGGAATAAAATTGATATTTCAATATTTAACGATAAAAATAAAATGATTTTAATGGATTCATTTATTTTTAGATTTATTAAAATTCAGGACATAATAGGAGATAAATTTTTTAAAGAAGTATTAAAGGAAATTGGCGAATATAAAGATAATATGTCATTTATCGATATCATTAATAAATTTGAAAAATTAGAATTAATAAATGACGCGCAAAAATGGAAAAATTACCGCACTCTTAGAAATAATTTAACTTATGATTATCCAGAAAATCAGGATGAATTACTAAATGGTATAAAAGAAGCGCTTATTGCCTATAAAGAAATAGAATTATTATATAATAATTTAATAAATTTCTTAAAAAGCAAATAAGATTAAGTGAATTTGAACAAAAAATAATAGTAAAAAAAGCACAAGAAATCTTTGGCGATAATATAGAAATATTCTTATTTGGAAGTAGGGTTGATGACAATAAGAAAGGCGGAGACATTGATCTTTACATCAAGAATTGTATTAAATCCAACGCATTTAAAATGAAATTACAATTTATATCATCCCTGCAAGAAATAATAGGAGAGCAAAAAATTGACGTTGTAATAGCAGAAGACATAAATAGAGATATTGAAAAAGAAGCTATAAAAAATGGTATCAGATTAAGATAGTGCCAAAACCAGCCAAAATTAACAAGAAATGGCGTAAAGTGAATTATAGTTCACTATTTCAATCTTTTACACCAAACGAACATTTACGATGATTTTATTAAATTTTACTTCACTATTTCAATAATTATTTGCAAATTGAAATATCTTCTGGTATAATGTATTATTATTTCAATATTTTATTTAAAATTGAAATAAGAATCCAAATTTGCTATTATATAAAAATTTAATTTATGAAACGACAATCAGGAGAATATAAAAAAATAGGAGATCTAAGCTATTTTATTCCATATGCACTACCTCCCTCTAATCCTAATTTTGAATTTAATAGTGAGTTGATTAATTTACATGGAAGCACAATGCAAGCTTTAGGGAAATTAAATGAATTATCTCTAAGAATACCTAATAATGAAAGATTTATTAAGGCTTACTGCATAAAGGAGGCTATACTTTCCTCTGCTATTGAAGGAATAAATACTACTCTGACAGAAATTTTTACCAAAGACATTAATAACAAGAATATAGAAAAAAATAACAAGGAAACCCAGTTAGTTCTAAATTACAGTAAGGCTCTTGATTATTTGATTAGCGAGGTAAGAGGTAATAATTTTCCTATTGTTTCACGTCTTATTTTAGAAGCTCATAAAATTTTAATGAGCAGTGGAGATGGTGACAAAGCAAGTCCAGGAAAATATAGAAAACAACAAGTTAGGGTTGGGGATTTGGTGCCACCTCAAGCAAATGAGATTGAAAATTTAATAGCCGATCTAGAAAAGTTTATTAATAATACCGATACGCTTCCTTCTCTAATTAAAGCAGGTTTAGCTCATATTCAATTTGAAACTATTCATCCTTTCTTGGATGGTAATGGTAGAATTGGTAGATTATTAATTGTTCTAATGTTGATGCAAGATAATATTTTAAGAAAACCCATTCTTTATCCTTCGGTTTATTTCAAAAAACATCATTTAGAATATTATCATAAATTAGGCCTAGTTAGAACTAAAGGTGATTTTGAGGGATGGATTCAGTTTTATTTGGAAGCCATAAAAGAAAGCGCTCTTGATGCTTGCAAAAGAGCTAAAGAAATTGAAAATCTAGAAGAGAGATTAAATAAAAAACTTATAAATAGTAAAATCTTTGTTAAAAGCAAGGAAAATCAAGCTAAGAAAACCTTATCAATATTATTTGAATTACCGGCAATAAGCATTACTGAACTGCAAAAAAAATTAAAAATAAGCTATAATACAGCAAATAGTATTATCGATAAATTTATTGATCTTGATATCTTAAAATTACAAATTGCAGACAAAAAAAGAGATAGGCTGTTTTCTTTTCATGAATATTTAGATTTATTAGATAAGGATTTTTTAGGGCAAAAATAAAGATAATGCCATTTATTAATTAAATTCTGAATCACTATTTCAATTTAATACCAATTATTGAAATAATAATATATTATATCAGAGGTTATTTCAATTTTTATCTAAAAAATATTTTGCCCGTATCATTCATTAAAGAAAAAACTTTGGTATTATATTTTCTTTTTGGATTTTTTTGTTTTGCGACTATTCTTTTTATAAGGCTTGCTATCGCTATCTTTATTGATTCCATTATATTTCTCAACCTCCTCTTCCAGCTCATCTTCTGCTAAATCTCCTCTTATTTTATCTAAATCATGAACCTCATGTTCATTGCCATAAATATCAATTATAGTTGTTTTTTTTAGTTCCTCAACCTCGCTCTCAACTTCTTTTTGTAAATCATCCAAACCTAACTCCTTACCAACCTTGCCGCATTCTATGCGTGCTTGAGCAATAATATTCTTAGCTTTGAAGAATATTTTAGTTAAATATTTGGCAATAGCAGGAATATCTTTAGGATTGATAATTGCTAAGGCAAATATAATAACAATAATAAATTCTGAAAATGAAATGCCAAACATTGATAAATTAATATTTAATCTATAATTTTATCTAAAAATATTTTTCCTGTATCGTTCATTAAAGAAAAGGCTTTGGTATTATTTAACGCTAACCAAAACGACCCGTGATGTAATCTTGAGTTTTTTGCTTCTTTGGATTGGTAAAAATATTTTTAGTTGTACTATATTCTTCAATTTTACCCATATTAAAAAATGCTGTCATGTCAGATATTCGAGCAGCTTGCTGCATTGAGTGAGTCACTGTAATTATAGTAAAATTATTTTTTAATTCATCTATTAATTCTTCAATTTTAGCAGTAGCAATTGGATCAAGTGCCGAGCAAGGCTCGTCCATTAATATTACCTCTGGCTTAACTGCAATTGTTCTAGCAATGCATAATCTTTGTTGCTGACCGCCGGAAAGACTACTAGCAGGCTCATTTAACCTATCTTTAACTTCGTCAAATAGACCAGCTTTTTGCAAGCTAGTAACAACTATTTCATCAAGATCAGATTTATTTTGAAATAGGCCATGTATTCTTGGGCCATAAGCAACATTTTCATAAATTGATTTTGGAAATGGATTAGGTTTCTGAAATACCATGCCAACTTTTGACCTAAGCAAAACTACATCCAGTGATTTATCATAAATATCCTCTTGATCTATTGAGATATGTCCAGTGATTTTGCAATGTTCAATAGTGTCATTCATTCTATTGATACATCTAAGAAAAGATGATTTTCCACAACCAGAAGGGCCAATAAGAGCAGTAACACTATTTTTGGCAAAATCTAGATTGACGTCAAACAAGGCCTGCTTATCCTTATAGAACAGGTCGACATTCTTTGTGATTATTTTATATTCTTTTTTTGCCATTTTACTAATCTTAAAATAATTTTAGAAATTTTTTATGATTCTCGCTGAAAAATACTAAAATGCAAGAAAAATTATCTTTGTAATAAAAAGAGTGGAATTTGATATTATTGTATTATTTTGACATATATCTGTATGATATTGAGAATATATGTATCATTTTGATACATATGAATAATAATAAGATAGCGAATAATAGATATAATATAATTTGATCACCATATTTTAAATAAAAAGTATCATCCAGTTTCTGCACTAGCTTTACATCAATGAAGCCCTCTTCATTTAATTTAATCTGATCGATAATTCTGCCCATAGGATCAATATAGGCTGAAACGCCACTATTTGCAACTCTTACCAATGATAATCCTGTTTCAATTGACCTAACCCGTGCCATTGCTAAATGCTGATAAGGGCCTGAACTTTTACCAAACCATGCATCATTTGTTAGATTAACAATAAAATCTGAGCTCTGGGCTGCGGATTTGACAAGACCGGGAAAAATAACCTCATAACAAATTAATGGATTAAAATTTGGCAGATTCTGAGCAAGATTCATTATCTTCGCCTGATTTCCAGAGGAAAAACCCATGGAACCATCAGTAATTTTAGAAATAAATGGCACATATTTCTGAAATGGAATATATTCACCAAAAGGCACTAGGTGTCTTTTATCGTAATAATCAATTATCTTCCCTTGATCATTAACCGAAATGATACTATTGAAAGCTTTATCAATAATGCCATTCTTATATTCAGCCCTTAAGGCGCCACTAATTAAAAACCCGTTATTAGGCACGGCCCTTTTCATTAAAAATAATAATTCTTTGGAATTATTATTAATTAAATAAGGAATTGAACTTTCGGACCAGATAACATAATTTATATTATCTTTACTGGCAATATTGGAAAGATGAATATTTTTGATAAATGAATGATATTTATATTCAGGATCCCATTTTAGATTCTGCTTAATATTAGGCTGAACCATTCTGATATTACCATTTTTGACTAATTCTAATTGAATAGAGTTGATGCGATTTGCTCCCCATAAAAAAATAAAGATAAAAATAATGGCTGAAAATAAGAAAAATATTAGGTTTTGTGCAGACAATTTGCAGAATTTTAATTTACTGTCACAAATTTCAAAGAAAATTGCCGGAATAGTAAAAAATAGAATTACCAGAAAACTTAAACCGTAAATACCAATAATAGCAGCAATTTGAGAGAATTCTTCAGAAAAAACCGCCTGATATCCAATTAAGTTCCATGGAAAACCGCTAAATAAAATAGAGCGTAAATATTCAAAAAATACCCAAATTATAGCAAAAATAATGATTAAATGAATAGAATTTCTGTTTTTTTGACCTTTATTGCTGGATTTTCTTGATTTTAGGATAATATTTTCTAAATAATCACTAAAATTGCCTAACTTTATTGCTAATTTTCTACTAATGAGGGTAACAATTCCGATATAAACGGCGCAAGCTGCTGGTATTAGAGTGATTGAAAAAGGCAATAGCCAGCCAAATTTAGCAATATCAACAAATAGAGAAATTGATATCCAATATAGACCAAAAACAAAATGGCCAAAGCCAAAACTAAAACCTAAAATAAAACTTTCTTTATTATTTTGCGCTTTATTTAAAAATAAAATTAAGCCAGAAAATCCTATAATTGATAAAATAATAAAATATGTTGGGGCAAATGCCAAAGATGATAAAGCTCCTAGAAAAAAGCTAATAAAGTAATTTTTCTTATTCATAAATTAAAATGTTATAATTCAACTACGCAATGGTCTTTTATATAAAAAATTACGCTATTTTTTAAATTAATCAAGATAAATTATACCAATTCCTAGCTTTAATGGGACTATCGTAAATCAAAACCATTTGATTTTTAAGATTATTTGTATATTAATTAAAAATTGATTTATTAAAAATACGTTTTGTAATTTATATCAATACTTTATTTACAATATTAAAAATAACATTTTAACTTCTAAAGATGCTATTTTACTAAGTTATTAAATTTTTTATCTTTTCAGGATATGAGTAAAAATAAAAGAAATTGCGATGAAAAAATGGCGGTAAATCAAGAGTATATGAAAGAGGCTGTTAACATTCTAAACTTAATAAATCGATGTAAAAATACAGCAGAGCTTCTAAAATTAAGAAAAGAAACTCTATCCGCTGATGATAAAGCTATTGAGAATGTGGCATGCCTTTTTAAAACAATATTTGAGGACATAAAAGATGATGATGACGTAGGCCATAAACAAAGACACAAAGAGAAAACACAAAAGTTATTGCGCTGTGAAATTTTTCGCTCTATATATAAAAATAATCCAAACCCAGCAGAGCCAACAGAATTAACGAATGAAATACAAACAAATATGAATAATGTACTAATAAAACATAATGAACTATATCAATATTTAGAATTAAATGATGAAGATAAAGAGCAAATATCACAAGAAATCTTTGACTGCTATAACTCTATTATTGAAAATGAATTAGAGAAATATGCTCCTAAAGTTTTATCAAAAATAATATCTAGCTATTTATATCGACCAACTTCAGAGCCACTTCAGGATATGAAGGAAGATAAGAAATTGTCAAGATAGTCAGAAATGCTAAACACCCTAGCGATTAGGACTTTGGTCTATATCTGAAGATCTGCTACTATTGGCAGCTGGTTGTAATACAGCGCTACTAGGAGAGCTGGCGCTTTTCAGATCCTCGGTAATAGACTCATCAAATATACTTTTAATCTCTAAAAGCTGACCATCAGAAATCTTACCACTTGCAACTGCAGAATCTAAAGTATGGTTAAATAATTCTTTTAAAGTCGCTTCAATTTCAACACCTCTATCTTTTACGATACTTAAAATATTAGAAATATTACCCTGATTAGAGAAACAACTATGACCTTTATTTATTCTATAATCCGGCGCATAAAATAGCAAATCTCTTAATGTCTTATATTGTTGGTAATTCTCTATTTCTTTTGAGCATAATGGCTCTCTAGAAAATAGATCACCAATATTCTGAATATAAGAATCGATTAAAATAGAATTCTTTATTAACACATCATATGGTTTTTGCAATCCGTACTCATGAAAAATATCGCGCGACATTATATAAGAAAAATCTTTCTCTGAAACTTCTTTAATAATTTTATGAAAATCTTTAAAAATCCTCCTTAAATGCTGTAAAGCTAAGATTTCAGAATACGCAATACTGGATTCTGCAGCTTCTTTTTTATCACAGCTGTCAATTATTCTACCCAATTCTTTAATTGAATGATGAATAATTTCTTCTGAATTTTCTATATCACTAACAACTCTATAATCTTCATTTGTAGAATTTCTATATCTTAATTGTTGGTTTTGTTCTCCTGGTTTCTGCCAATGAGGATGATTCCAAGAAAAAATAAGTGAAAAACCCTCTTCCTTATTCTTAACTAAATTCGTAATATCTATTGATGTACGATGCAATAGTTTCTTCGCGCCCTCTATTTGAGCTAAATTCTCAGGTAATTCCTGTGCTATATCTTTATTGTCCAATCCTGCATCTAGCTTGTTTAGTAAAAATTCATAACAAAATGTAGCATATTTCCTCATACAATCAAGGACTTTGTTCAATCTATACTCATCTTGCACTATTCTAGAGCTTGACTCTTTGCTGAAAAAATGCATTAATTGCTCACTTCTTATTTTTTTGTAAAATATTTCAGCAAAATTCCTGCCTGGACCATTCTTGCCATAGCAAACCTTAATCCAGGAAGTAAAATTGCATATAGTAGATTGAAGCATATGAAGCTCTTCAAGTTTATCTGATACTTTTAAACTATTTATAAAAAGAAACCTTTTAATAAATTTATGATTCATGAAAAACTCTATATCAGGCGGTATAGAAATTTTTTTTGATAAATCTAATAAATTTTGCTTCTCTTCTTCAGATCTCAAAATAATCCCGGCCTTCTCTTCTTTGTCGTCATCTTCAGATACAGTACTTATGGCTTCTGGATTATTGACGCTATGACGATAGCGCATTACAGATGAACTATATTCCAGCTCCAAAGTAAAATTTTTTTCAATTTCTAAAACAGCATTATATAAATCATGAAGATTTTGGTCATTTTTGTGCAATGCCCGAGCTTCATAATGTTGACATCTGGTATTATGCAATAAATATGATAGACTCCTATTTTGAATTGCACTTTTAATATTTTCAATTGAAGAAATTAATTCTTTTAATTTCTTAGGATCTTCCGCTAATGATATTTGGGCCGATTTGATTTCTTGAATTGATTTTTTTATTGATCTTATACGTTTCTTTATACCTTTTATTTGATTCTGCTTTTGTGCGTTTAAAATCTTAATTTGTTCTAATGTATCTTTTTCTTTTTTTTTGATACCTTCATTAGAGATATTTTGATCTGTTTCGCCCAGTTTCCCTATCTGATCTTTTTCTGCTATTAGTGATTGAATACTGACACTAATAGAATCTCTATTTTGATGTATTGACTCTTCCAATTCTGCTAATTCCTTTAATTCTTTTCTTAAGTCTTCAATATTAACTACTTTTTTAAGTACATCTTTTGATGCAGTAATATTTTCTTCCAATTTTTTCAATTGTTTTTCATATCCTTTTTGAATTGCTTGATAAGATTTATCTTTTTCATCAAAATTACTTGAAATTGATTTTACATGATTTGTTAAAAAAGATAATATTGATTTACATATTTCTGCTTTTTTATTTACTTCTTCAAGAGAGGCAGATAGAAAGGCGATTTCTTTCTTAGTATCCACTGTTGCACCTGAACGCCGTAACATTTCGATCATAAGTATAGATTGATCAATACTAACTAAAGATTGTTTTGCAATACGATCTAAAGCCTCTATAATATTATTAATAATATTATCATTATCATTATCACTACCCACAATAATGCTCCGCAAATCCAGATCTTGCCAAAATTTATCAAACTCATCTTTTGGATACATGTCTCGATCAACAAAGCCTACAATTAACTCTCGAATCCTTGCTCCAGAACTATTTATATCTTGTGGAAAAGAATCTTTAAAATACATATTGTATATAAAGAAATTTTTGATCTCTTGTAAGCTAGAATCAGAACTTTTAATACTAGCTTCTTTTGCAGATTGGTTTTTTAAAATTGCTTTTTCTAGCTGATCCTTATCTTCCTTAATAAGATCTTTAGAGGGGTAATGTTTTATCTTGCCTGATGTTTTTCCGTAGAAATCAAAAAGCTTAAGCTTATGTTTAGCTTTTTTTAACAATGGCAAAGCCTTATTTCTAATATTTTCTATTTGACCTATCAGATACGGCAATCTATTACCATAGTATAATCCATCTTTCCAGAAGCCCATATCTGACATATGAATACCAATTTCATTAATTAACACATTATTTAGAGAGTTAACTATTTGAACAACATCATCTTTACTCATGTTGCTAGCTTCCGATAAATAAATTTCTATACAACATTCTTGCAATATATTAAGATTATTATTTGATTTATCATGGTTGTTTTTAATGGATCTATACGGAAGTGATAGAAATTGATTTATTAATTGCATAAATTCTTTTTCTTCATGCAGCGTTAAAACTTGCTCGTCATTTTCATTAAAAACATTAATCTTACTGCTTGATATTTTATTTAAAAACTTACTAGCATTTTCTTGCAATACATCTATTAATGATAATGCGCCCCAAAAACTGGACAACCCCTTAAGATAGTTTTACAATTAAATTTACACTAAATTTAAAAAATAAAATCATGTCTAATAGAAAAAAATATAGTCCAGAATTTAAAGCAAAAGTTGCTCTTTGTGCAATAAAAGGAGAAAAAACTATTGCAGAGCTTTCATCTCATTATCAAGTGCATTCTAGTATTATTGTTAAATGGAAATCTGCATTAATAAAAAATGCTTCTAATGCTTTTGATTCTTCAAAATCTGATAATAATAAAAATGACAATACTTTATCTCTCAATGCTAAAATAGGAGAACTTCTCATGGAAAGAGATTTTCTAAAAAAAACTTTAAAAATGTTTTAAATCAAGAAAATAGGGAAAAAATTATGCGATTAATAAATTTTAACAATTCAAAATTAAGCATTCAAAAGCAATGTAATTTATTATCAATTCCAAAATCTTCTTTTTATTATAAGTCAACAAAAGAAGAAGATATTGACAATTGGCTAATGAATGAAATTTATGAAACTTGGATAAAATATCCATTTTACGGATATAGAAGAATAACAGCTATTTTAAATAGAAGTGGCTACAGAATTAATGATAAGAAAATTCGTAGAATCATGAAATTAATGAATTTACAAGCTATTTATCCAAAAAAGAAAACTACATTTTCTAATAAGGAACATACAATATATCCTTATTTATTAAAAGATCTACTAATTAATAATCCAAATCAGGTATGGGCCACTGATATTACATATATTAAGATGAGTAAAGGATTTGTTTATTTGGTAGCATTAATTGATTTATTTAGCAGAAGAATTATTGATTGGCAATTATCTATAACTATGGAAAAGGAATTTTGTATTGAAATGCTAGAAACTGCTTTAATCTCAAATAAAAAACCAGAAATTATCAATTCAGATCAAGGTAGTCAATTTACCAGCAATGAATGGATTAAAGTTTTAACAGATAATAATATTAAAATTAGCATGGATGGAAAAGGTAGATGTATTGATAATATTCTTATAGAAAGATTTTGGCGATCAATTAAACAAGAAGAAATTTATATTAAACCTTGTGATAGCGTGAAAGAAATAAGAGGAAATATTAAAAAATATATTAATTTCTACAACCAAGAAAGACCTCACCAATCACTTAATTATCAAACGCCAGATGAGGTTTATTTTGGTAAAGAAAAAGCTATTAATTTCATTGATAACTTTTTTTACAAAAAGTTACCAACAAGATTAACAGCTTAAGCAACAATAAAATTTATTTATTGTTTTGATTTATTAAAAATTATAACTTATTATTAATCGTGAATTTGATAAAAAAACTATCTTGACAAGGGCAAAAAACTGTCCAAGAAAAGGGCTCACTTTAAATTTTACATATTTAATATATAATTCTAAGTCTAACTCTTTAATTTTAATTGGTCTTTGAATTTCTAGCGGGTTATTGCCACTCTCTTCTATAAGAACATCTGATAAATTTTGAACTGCCATATCACTATTCTTTTTGTCAAGATCTAATTGTCCTTGAGGAATCAATTCTAGCGGACTCTTCTCACGATCAGCTTGCTTTTCTGGCATGCTGCCTAGTGAGTTCGCCGCACGAGCAGCTTTTTTTGGCCTACTGCTTGATAAACTCGCCGCACGAGCAGCTTTTTTTGGCGTACTGATTAATTTACCTTCAGTATCAGAAGACGTATCACTAGAACCAGCCCCTTCTTCAACTCCTGAATTTCCTGAATTTCTTGACATAATGTTTTTTAAAATTACTTAATATCTAAATCCATTATATCATAAAATTGACAGTAAGTCAAATTCTAGAACCAAAATAGCAATTATTACTAACTAGAAAATTCATAATTCTTTAAGAATAATATTAAGCAAAAGGAGTATTCATTATTTCTGCAAACCCTTAAACATTACCAATAAAATCTTTTTAAAATGAAATATATAAAAATACTTGCTTTTATTTTAATTTTAGTGCATAATCTAATTTGTAATACCAAATCCCATCTTCAAAATGGGTTAAAATAATAAATAATCTAACTTCATATTTTTTGATAAAAATCTACAAAAAGCCTCGCGTAAGTATGAACATACTGAAGACTCGTTTTTTATAATTTTTCTTAAAAAAAATATTTTGTTATATCATTCATTAAAGAATGGGATTTGGTATAAGCTTTTATTTTATAAAATTAGATTATTAAAAATGCAAAAAACACGTAATATTACAGTAGCATATGGTGATGGCATTGGCCCAGAAATCATGGAATCAACTATCAAAATCTTACAAAGCGCTGAAGCTGATCTGAATTTTAATATCATTGAAGTTGGTGAAGATATCTACAATAAAGGTTTTAATTGTGGCATAGGGCCCTCCGCCTGGAAGGATCTTGCACATAGTAAAATATTACTCAAAGCGCCAATTACAACGCCGCAAGGCAAAGGATATAAAAGCTTAAATGTTACTATTCGTAAAAAATTAGGTCTATATGCTAATGTTAGACCAGTAAATTCCTTTCATCCATTTGTTAAAACTAAACATCCAAAAATGGATGTGGTAACTATTCGTGAAAATGAAGAGGGTTTATATTTAGGAATGGAATATAAGCAAACAGAACAATTTCATCAATCATTAAAGGTTGTAACCAAAGATGGTTGTGAGAAGATAATTCGTCATGCTTTTGAATATGCCGTGCAAAATGACCGTAAAAAAGTTAGCTGCTTTTCTAAAGACAATATCATGAAGATTACCGATGGATTATTCCATCAGACTTTTGATGAAATTGCTAAAGAATATCCGCAAATTGAAAATGATCACCATATAATTGATATTGCCACTGCCAGACTAGCCGACACTCCAGAAATTTTTGATGTTATTGTGACAATGAATCTATATGGAGATATAATCTCTGATGTTGCAGCCCAGATTGCGGGATCTGTTGGCTTAGCACCTTCTGCCAATATTGGCAAAGAATATGCAGTCTTTGAAGCTATTCACGGCTCCGCACCTGATATTGCTGGTAAAAATATTGCCAATCCAACCGGATTAATTCAAGCCGCCGTCATGATGCTAGTTTATATTGATCAAATTGATGCTGCTAATAATATTAGAAATGCTTTATTTAAAACAATTGAAGATGGTGTTCATACAGCAGATATTTATGATCAAAAAACTAGCAAATTAAAAGTATCCACAACTGATTTTACTAATGAGGTTATTTCTAGATTAGGTCAAGTGCCAAAAAAGCTACCTATTGCTAAATTTAAGAAATTAAATAATAAAGAAACCGAAAAACAACAAAAGAATAATAAAATAACTAAAAAAATTAAGAGGAATCTTATAGGTTTTGATATGTTTATTGATTGGCATAAAACATTTCCAGAGTTAATTGAAAAAATTAATGAAATTGAAAGTGAGGAATTGCAAATTAAAACCATCTCATCAAGAGGTTTAATTATGTGGCCACATATTGATAAGCATATGGAGCCAAAATATCCCGGAGGTCAGACAACTTTGCGTTTTATTGCTAAAAATGCCACAGGAAAAGCTAGTAATGATATAATAAATACTAAAACTAGCATTTCCGGCGAAGATATAGTTGCAATGTTAAATATATTTGTTAAAAATAAAATTGATTTTCTAAAAATTGAAAATCTTTACACTTTCAACGGAACTGCTGGTTACAGCGCAATCCAAGGGGAATAAATAAAAATATGAATTATACTACATTTTTTGAAAATATAAGAAATTTTATTAGTCAGCCTTCTTTTTACTGGCAAATTCTATCAATCATAACCTGCTTGGTTTGTACGGTTGCTTTCTACAAAGTAGCGAGACATTTATTTTACTTAAAAGTAAAAAGTGATAAGGGTTTTTCTGAATCTAATCTAAATAAATTTATCACAAGCTACATATCACCTTTATTCTCACCAATATTGCTTATCATAATATTATCAAGTGGAATGTCGGTATTCTCTGGTTTTTACGTTGATACATTTATATTTTCTGCCCTGATAAAACTTACAGCATTATTCTTATTTTTAAGGTCAATGAAGGTGTTTTTTGGCAATAATTTAATTGCTGATTTAGCTGCAATATTTTTAGTTCCAGCTGTTATATTAAGTATCTTTGGCTTTTTAGATCCAACTATTAATTATTTAGATAGCTTTGCTTTTGAAATTGGCACCATAAAAATATCTATTTATACCGTAGTTAAAGCTATAATAATATTATTATTAGTCTTCTGGCTTTCTGGACTGATTTCTAGAAAAAGTAAAAATTACATTAAAAACAATGACAATATTAAATTAAGCACTAAGGGAGTAGTGAATAAAATCATTGATATGACCATATATTTTGTGGTTTTTATTATATTACTTCGAGTATTTGGCGTTGATACTACAACTTTTGCCTTTATGGGTGGTGCAATTGGTGTTGGTGTTGGTTTGGGTCTACAAAAAATTGCATCTAACTTTATTGGTGGAATTATTTTACTTTTTGAAAAATCAGTAGAAATTGGAGACCTAGTTGAAATAGCAGGAGGAATTGAAGGAACTATTACTGGATTTGGTGGTAGATACACCTTACTTGAAACCTTTGACGGTAAAGAAATTATGGTACCAAATGAAGAATTTATTGTAAATAAAGTTATAAACCTAACTTATAATAATAATCGGGGACGCATAGAGTTTGAAACAAGAGTTGCCTATGGCTCCGATATGGATAAGGTAAAAGAAATTATGATTAACACCGCTAAGGAGCACCCAAAATGCTTATTATACCCAACTCCTGAAGTTTATGTAACGAAATTTGGAGAAAGCTCTATAGAGTTAGTTATGCATTTCTGGATAAATAATGTTTCTGACGGCAGATTAAGACCAAAAAGTGATGTTATGCTGGGAATCTTAGAGAAATTTGCCGAGAGTGATATTGTAATACCATACCCTCATAATAAAGTAATATTAGAGAAGTAGTATTAATACCAATTCCCATCTTTAAAATTAATTAAAAAATTCTTGAATCTGCTGTTGCACCTTAATTGCAACTTCCTTAGGATTATCACTTTGAGTAATTGGACGACCCATTACAATATAATCAGCGCCATTATTAAAAGCTTCCTGCACTGTCACTATTCTTTTTTGATCGTCAGATTTATTATTTATCAGAAAATCAGGACGAATTGCCGGAGTAACAATTAAAAAATCATCAGAAGTGTTTTTTCTGATATTATCAGCTTCAAGGCCAGAAGAAATTACGCCATCAACACCATATTGATATGATAATTTTGCCCTTCTAACTACTTCCCCTGATACAGATATGTCATTATTTATACCAATATCAGAAAGATCAATCCTGTCTAAATTAGTTAAAATAGTTACGGCTAATATTTTGATATGATCCTTGGCAAGATTTGCCTTTTCCATGATATCTTTACTGGCAAAATGTATAGTTAAGAAATCAATATTAGTATAATTGGTTAAATTCTTTATTGCCTTAGAAACAGTGGCACTAATATCTAATAATTTCAAATCAACAAAGATTCTTTTATTTTTTTGAGAAAGCCAATTAATAAAGTTAAAATAA
This sequence comes from uncultured Rickettsiales bacterium, assembly GCA_905478245.1. Classification (GTDB taxonomy): domain Bacteria; phylum Pseudomonadota; class Alphaproteobacteria; order Rickettsiales; family UBA1997; genus CAJQHT01. The sequence continues at coordinate 27,657 of CAJQHT010000020.1, forward strand.
TCTCCACCCATTAGAAGCTCAAGGCCAATTTTATAAAAAACGACTTCATCACCCAGTTCTTCCACTATTCTTTTAGCCTTGTCAATATTATCAACATCCAAGGCAACAATCAGGCGTTCTTTAGACTTTATTTTCTTTACCATTTATGATTCGTGATATATTTTCAATATGCCTAATAAAAACCAAGGCAAATAATATAATAAATAATATAATTTGTTCTATTGAAGAATTATTATAAATTGCAAATAATATTGTAATAAAAATTGAAATTAAAGACGATATGGCTGAAATTCTAGTTATAGCAAATGTTATTAACCAAGATACTATCGTAACTAATCCAATTAGTGGATTAATAGCTGCAATTACTGCAATAGTCGTAGCAACGCCTTTGCCACCCTTAAATTTTAAATATATTGGAAAAATATGCGCTAAAACAGCAATAAGAGCTGTAATTAAGACTATTTGTTCAATATTGTTTGAAAATGAGAAAATTTGCTGGGCTAATATTACCATTACAGCACCTTTTAAGGAATCCAATATTAAAGTAATTAAACCATATTTTTTACCAAGAACACGTGCAACATTAGTAGCTCCTATGTTTTTGGAACCGTGCTCCCTAATATCTTGACGATTTAATATTTTGGAAATAAGAAGGCCAAATGGAATGGCACAAATTAAGTAAGATGTAATAAAAAAAATTAATATATTAAAATTCATTTATTATTTTTTATCCTTATTCTTTCTAAAATCATCTAAAGAAATAACTTTAGCTGAAGTATCAAATTTCTTCTTCTTAGATTTGCTATTCGAATCATTGTTGGGAATTTCTAATCCATCCTCATCTTCTTCTACCTCATCATAATCTAAAATATCATAATTATTAAATTTTAAACCAAAATTAATAGAAGGGTCAGCAAAAGAAGTAATTGCATCGTAAGGAATAGTTAATTCTTCAAATTGACCAGAAAAACTTAAAGAAATTATAAAATGATCTTCTTTAATCATAATATAATTGAATTGATACTGGATGACTATTGTCATCTCTTCTGGAAATTTGCTTTTTAGATTCTTGGGAACTTTAACATTTTTAGCTGTGGTGCAAAACGAAATAACAAAATAATGCTCTCCTAAAAGACCAAATTTTTCTACTTTTTTTAAAACTTCTTTGATAACTCCGCGCATTGAGTTTTCAATTATTTTATCATATCCAATTAAATCTTTCATTACACTATAATTAAATTTATAAAACGGGGTTTTTCTGTTGACAGGCAAACCCCAAAGCCCCGATAATAATGAGTTATACTAAGCGGCTATTGCTACTTTGGTAAATTTCATATTATCATTAGCAAAATTATCGTTTGCATTTACTTTGTTTAAACGAATATTTAAAAATCAAAAGATTTCTAAATCGGCAGTTTACGCCGGGCAAAGCCAATATTTTTATTATGCGCGTCGAAGCTATATTCACCCCCATCTTAAATAAGAATATATGGCCAAATATATTTGACCAACCATCTTTTTAAAGAATTTAGTAATTTTTAAATACTTAAAAAAGATGGTGGAGGTGTCGGGTACCGCCCCCGAGTCCGCAAAACATCTATTCTATACCAGGTTTATCACCATAGCAACCTAAAAAATTAGATTACATAGTTATTTTAACCTATAAAAAAGAAATTGGCAAGAAAAAAGCTATTTTTTGTTAAATTTTGTTTAATTTTATTTTAACTTATAAATGAATTAAGTGCTAAATATTTTTATGGTAAAATTGATAATGAATTTAATCATTTAAGAATTTAGCAATTTTAGCAGTTAAAATGGTGTAAGATTAATAGATTTTAGTGGAAAGGATTATGCTAAATTAATAATTATAGATTATTATGCAATTGAAATAGTTTGATTTTAGATAATTTAGATGAGCTTGTTTATAGTATTTTTAATGACAATTTATTAAAAATACTATAACAAGTTTATTAATTAAAAAGCTAAATATTGATAGAAAAATCTATCTTCTTTTATTTTTTGCTAAAATTAGCTAGGTGACCCCTAACTATAACACAATTTTTATTATATAAAAAGAAGTTATATGATTTAGTATCGACAACAGCATCTATTAAAATATTTCCCCCTGGCAATTTCTTTCTACCATTTCTTACTGCATTTCTGGTAGCTTCTTTTTGTCTACCATTGGTTGTTCCTGTTGTAATATAAATTAAAAAGTTTTGTATACAGCTTTCCCCTTCGGTATAAACACTTTCAGATTTCACCTTATCTAAATCTCCAACATTATTAACAGACATAAGCGTAAAATCTCCTAAGTTATTATTAAGAATACAGGAGGATAGAGATAGAATTAGTAATAATGATGTTAATAGTTTTTTCATAGTGATTTTTTATTTTTTAGATTATTTTGATTGGTTAAAAGTAAATATGCCCTATAGACTTGGCGATGACCTAATCTCCCGGGCTAAAAAACCAAGTACAATCGGCGCTAATGCGTTTAACTGGCGAGTTCGGAATGGGATCGAGTGGTTCCACATCGCAATAATCACCAAGACTATAGAGCATATTTACAATTTAATATTGTTTTAATTATGATAATTGACACCAAACCATTATAAAAATGGTAATGAATACTAGATTTAATACTACATATAACTCTTTAAAAAAGCCAATTGGGTTATTAGTACCGGTAAGCTGAACACATCACTGTGCTTACACACCCGGCCTATCAACGTGGTAGTCTACCACGGCCCTATAGGGAAAACTAGTTTTGAGGGAGGCTTCCCACTTAGATGCTTTCAGCGGTTATCCTTTCCATACTTAGCTACCCAGCTATGCTTCTGGCGAAACAACTGGTCCACCATTGGTATGTCCAACTCGGTCCTCTCGTACTAGAGTCAGCTCCTCTCAATTTTCCAAACACCTACGGCAGATAGGGACCGAACTGTCTCACGACGTTCTGAACCCAACTCACGTACCACTTTAATCGGCGAACAGCCGAACCCTTGGGACCTTCTTCAGCCCCAGGATGTGATGAGTCGACATCGAGGTGCCAAACGATTCCGTCGATATGAACTCTTGGGAATCATCAGCCTGTTATCCCCGGCGTACCTTTTATCCGTTGAGCGATGGCCCTTCCACACAGAACCACCGGATCACTATGACCGACTTTCGTCTCTGCTCGACTTGTAGGTCTTGCAGTCAGGCAAGCTTATGCCATTACACTCTATAAACTGATTTCCGTCCAGTCTGAGCTTACCATTGTGCGCCTCCGTTACTCTTTAGGAGGCGACCGCCCCAGTCAAACTACCCACCATACAATGTCCCAAATGTCGATAAGACATTATGGTTAGAATTTAAAAATAAGAAGGGTGGTATTTCAAGGATGACTCCACTCTAGCTGGCGCCAAAGCTTCAAAGTCTCCCACCTATCCTACACATCTTAGTTCTAAATTCAGTGTAAAGCTATAGTAAAGGTGCACGGGGTCTTTCCGTCTAACCGTAGGAATACCGCATCTTAACGGCAAGTTCAATTTCACTGAGTCTGTACTGGAGACAGTGGGGAAGTCGTTACGCCATTCGTGCAGGTCGGAACTTACCCGACAAGGAATTTCGCTACCTTAGGACCGTCATAGTTACGGCCGCCGTTTACTGGGGCTTCGATCAAATGCTTGCACATCATCAATTAACCTTCCAGCACCGGGCAGGCGTCAGACCCTATACATCATCTTTACGATTTAGCAGAGCCCTGTGTTTTAGATAAACAGTCGCTACCCCCATTTCTGTGCCACCTTACTTAGGTTGCCCAAAGTAAGGCCATCCTTCTCCCGAAGTTACGGATGCAATTTGCCTAGTTCCTTCAGTACAGTTCTCTCAAGCGCCTTAGTATACTCAACCCATCTACCTGTGTTGGTTTTGGTACGGCCTTTTACGAGGGGGCTATTTCCTGGAAGCCACAAAAAAGCATCTCCAATCCAATTAGGAAATACAATCTTGGAAGCTCCGTCACTCACCCTCAGGTTTGGGAATATTAACCCAATTTCCATCGACTACGCCTTTCGGCCTCGCCTTAGGTACCGACTAACCCTGCGAAGATTAGCTTGACGCAGGAAACCTTAGATTTTCGGCGAACGGGTTTCTCACCCGTTTTATCGTTACTCATGTCAGCATTCTCACTTGTGATACCTCCAGCAAACCTCACGATTCACCTTCAACGGCTTACACAACGCTCCACTACCGCTCATAGAAATAAATTTCTACAAACCCGTGTCTTCGGTATATTACTTTAGCCCCGTTACATTGTCGGCGCAAGAAGGCTTATTTAGACCAGTGAGCTATTACGCTTTCTTTAAAGGATGGCTGCTTCTAAGCCAACCTCCTGGTTGTTTTGGCCCTCTCACTTCCTTTCCCACTTAGTAATAATTTTGGGACCTTAGACGACGGTCTGGGCTGTTTCCCTCTCGACAACGGACCTTAGCACCCGCTGTCTGTCTGCCATACTATACTCAACGGTATTCGGAGTTTATTAAGGTTTGGTAAGTCTTTTGGACCCCCTAGCCTAGATAGTGCTCTACCCCCGTTGGTAAACATATGACGCTCTACCTAAATAGATTTCGTGGAGAACCAGCTATATCCGGATTTGATTGGCCTTTCACCCCTAGCCACAGCTCATCACCTAATTTTTCAACATTAGTGTGTTCGGTCCTCCAGTTGATGTTACTCAACCTTCAACCTGGCCATGGCTAGATCATCCGGTTTCGGGTCTAATTCGCTGTACTAAACGCCCTATTAAGACTCGCTTTCGCTACGCCTACACCTAACGGCTTAAGCTCGCACAACAAACTAACTCGCTGACCCATTATACAAAAGGTACGCTATCACCCAAATACTCATTTAAATTCTTATATTTTTGTAATTTTGGCGTTATTAAAATTTTTTAAAATTCACCTACAAAGTAGGCTAAAATTTCAAAAAGATTTCAATGCCTAAAAATTTCTAAAAATCTAATAAATTTTCATGAGCATTTACAATCATTAACCTAAATTAAAGAATAAATTACATGAATAAAAATTTAAAAGAGTATTTGGGCTCTAACTGCTTGTAGGCATTTGGTTTCAGTGTCTATTTCACTCCCCTTATCGGGGTTCTTTTCACCTTTCCCTCACGGTACTTGTTCACTATCGGTCGTTAATTAGTATTTAGACTTGGAAGGTGGTCCTCCCATATTCAGACAAGATTTCACGTGTCCCGCCCTACTCGAGTTTACTTACGCTTTTTACTTATACGGGGCTATCACCCACTATGGCCAAGCTTTCCAACTTGTTCTAATTTTTACATAAATAAAACTGGTCTATTCCGCGTTCGCTCGTCACTACTAACGGAATCTCGGTTGATTTCTTTTCCTCTAGCTACTTAGATATTTCAGTTCACTAGGTTCGCTTCTTTAACCTATGAATTCAGTTAAAGATACTCTACTTGAGAGTGGGTTTCCCCATTCGGAAATCCTCGGATCAAAGCTTATTGGCAGCTACCCGAGGCTTATCGCAGCCTATTACGTCCTTCATCGCCTATTAACGCCAAGGCATCCACCAAACGCCCTTTAATGCTTTTTTAAAGCAGCTATACGCAGAATTAAATCTGCTATAACATAACAATAATTTACTTGAGTTACTTGAACTATTAAAATTACGGTATTCATTTTTGTAAGAAAATTTAATAAATAAATCTTCCTACGGTGTCAATTATTCACAATGTCAAACAACAAATTAATTAGCTTAAATAACTAAATTTTCTAATTAATTAAACCTTGCTATTTCTTTATCAGGAATGGCAAGGGATTTAAATATAGGACTATAAAATAATAAAGTCAAGTGGTATAATTAAAAAAAATTAAATAATAACCATATTATCTCTGTGAATCAATTCTTCCTTAATATCCGAACCAAATATTTCCCTGATTTGATCGGTATTTTTACCTCTAATAATTTTAATGTTAGTAGAGGAATAAGCTGAGATTCCAGTGGCAACATGCTTATTTTCGACATCTTTTATTAAAATATTATCACCTTCCTCAAATTTACCAATTACCATTTGTACCCCAACCGCCAAAAGACTTGAGCCATTTTTAAGAGCCAAAACAGCATTTTCATTCACTATTAACTCTCCCTTTGCCTTAAAATCATCCAGAATCCAACGCTTCTTGGATTTTATCTTTTTTTGATTTGATTTAAATAGACTAAATTTTCCTCCATTTAATAAATTATCAAGAGGATGCTCACCCGAACCATTTGCAATAATAGTGCTGCAACCACAATTAAAAGCCATTTTTGCTGCTTTTATTTTAGTTATCATGCCTCCACTACCAACCGAAGATATAGAATCTGAGGCCATCTTTTCAATATCATCATTAATATCTTCTATCAAATTAATAAATTTTGCATCTTTATTGATATTGGGATTCTTATTATATAGACCATCAATATCAGAAAGTAATATTAATAAATCAGCATCTATCATCTGAGCAACCCTGGCAGCAAGACGATCATTATCACCTATACTTATTTCTTCAGTTGCTACAGTATCATTTTCATTAATGATTGGAATAATATTATTATCAATTAAGGTATTTAGGGTATTTTTTGCATTTAAATAACTTTGACGATGAGAAGAATCGTAGCTGGTTAATAAAATTTGTGAAATATTTAAATTAAATTCTCGAAAAATATCTCGATATTCTAAAATTAATTCAATTTGACCAACACTACAAGCTGCTTGCTTTTCCTCTAAAGATAATCTAGATTTTGTTTTTAGAAATTTTCTACCTAAAGCAATAGCGCCAGAAGAAACTAGAATGATTTCTTTTTTTAAACTTTTTAAATATAAAATATCTTGCGCAAGAGTTTTAAGCCATTTCTTTCTGATTTCATTATCTTCAATTAAAATATTAGACCCTATTTTAATTATTATTCTTTTTTTACTTTTTATTTCTTCTAGCATTTTATAATTTTTGATTATCTTGATTATAAATATCAGACTCTTCCTGGTCAACCAAATCTAAACCCTTATTCTTTTTCATGTTTTTTATTTCCTTTTCATAAATATAGCTATCTATCAGTGGCAATGGAATTGTAGTCATTGCATCTGCTCCTTTTAAAATATAGATCCCAACCAGACGATTATATTTATTACGCTTATTATCTTTCGTAATGATTTCTGGACTTGTTTCACCGTCAGATCTAATTTCAATTAAATCTTTTGGCACTCCATTTTTTGTCAATGAATTTTGTACCGCTAAAACCCTTCTGCGTGCTAGATTGGCATTATATATTTTATTTCCTCTGCGATCAGCGTTTCCAGATAGAATTATTCTAAAATTTCCATTTTCCTTTTCCAGATAATCAAGTAAGTCAATTAATTCTTTATTAGCATCGCTATTAAATTTATAGCTATTAAAATCAAAATAAATATCAAACTTTCTAAATTCCGGCTCTTTTATTTTAATAATTTTAATTCTTTTTTTAGGTTTCACATTGGCCATATATTCTTCAATCTCATCTGCTAACATTAGAAATCTAGTTTGACATCTAGATAAAGAGCCAATACTCCAAGACTTATGCTCATTGGCTATCCAGCAATCATAAAGCATTGATAGATGAGAAAGTTGAATAGGCAAAGCCTGCTTTGTTTTTGGATTTAATAAAAGTTCTAATCTTTTGCGCGAAACTGATACTTCTTCAATTTTAGAGGAATTAATACCCCAATATTCTGGAACTTCCGGATAAATTTCCCTGTTATTAATAGCTCTTAAGCCTTTTTTGGCAAAATAATCAGAATCACGCCAATTATAACGATTTGCCAGATCACGCGAATATTGCAAATATTCTCGAGATAAGTAAGCATTAAAATCTTCTCGTCCGGCCATCTCCCGCTCTCTTCTAATTAATGACTTTAGATTAAAAGAACATGATGTTCCTAGCAAAATAATTAATAATGTAAGAAGTAATTTTATGTGCAAAATTTATAATTTGATTTTTATCAAGATATTTCAATAAAAATTAGAAAAATATACTTTAATGATATAACAAAATCTGCTAAATTCAAGATATTTATTTTTAAAAACTACCTAAAAAATTTTATAGTATCTCGAATATGACCAATGAAGTGAATTTTTATATCACCTAGATCTTTTTTAATTTTAGGCCAGTTTTTTAATTTCTGTATTGCTGAGGGTAAAATTAAATTTTCAAAACCTAGCTTTACCGCCTCTTTTAACCGTGAATCAATGTGAGAAACCATGCGAACCTCACCGCTTAGGCCAATTTCCCCCATAATTGCGGCATTTTTAGGCAGAATTACATCTTTTGCCGCAGAAATTAAAGCCAAGGCCACTGCTAAATCAGCAGCAGGTTCATTAATTCTTAAACCACCAGCAATATTAAGATAAACCTCTTTATCAGCTAAATTTAAACCAAAACGAGAACTTAAAACAGCAATAATCATTGCTAATCGATTTAAATCCCAGCCAACAACGGCGCGTCGTGGAGTTGGTAAAAAGGAAGGAGCAATTAAAGCCTGTATTTCAACTAAAATTGGCCTACTACCCTCCATTCCAGCAAAAACACTAGTCCCACTTACATTTAAATCAGATGCTGACAGAAATAACTCACTAGGATTATTAACCTGCGCTAAACCATAGCTATTCATTTCAAAAACACCAATCTCACCCGCGGCACCAAAACGATTTTTAATTGATCTTAATATACGAAATTGATGACTTCTCTCTCCTTCAAAATATAAAACAGTATCCACCATATGTTCTAAAACTTTTGGACCAGCAATTTGACCATCTTTAGTAACATGACTAACTATTATTAAAGCAATATTTTTCTTTTTAGCCAAAATGGTCAGCTCACTACCGCAAGCCCTAACTTGAGAAACGCTTCCAGGGGCAGAATTAAGAATATCGACATACATAGTTTGTATGGAATCAATAATAACTAAAGTAGGAGAGTCTTTAGTGTCAATCGTTCTTAAAATATCCAAAATATTAGTTGCTGAAGCTAATTGAACTCCTGATTTTTCCAATCCCAACCTTTTAGCTCTAAGTCTTACTTGATCAACCGATTCCTCACCTGAAATATAGAAAACTTTTTTATTCTTATTGCTTAAAGATGCAGCCACTTGAATTAAAAGAGTAGATTTTCCAATTCCAGGCTCACCTCCAATTAAAATAGCAGAACCAGGTACCAAGCCCCCACCTAAAACACGATCTACTTCTTCAAGACCAACATTTGTGCGCAATATTTCAGATCCACTAAAATCTAAGCCAGATAATTCTATCTTATTTCTATTAATTAAATCTTCACCCTTTACAGAAAGATTGGTTGATAAAGCGCCGGAAGCTGAACCGGTAGCTCCTCCAGTTTCATATTCTTCAACTAAAGAATTCCAAGCATTGCAATCTGGACATTTACCAGCCCATTTTTTATGAACCGAACCGCATTCTTGACATGAGTAAAAATTTTTTGTTGCTTTCATGATGTAGTAGTGGTTACTTTTATTGAAATAAATTATCAAACTATATTGACTTATATTAAAATTTATCTTTAAATCTGATAATACCAATTCCCATCTTTAAAATGGGTTAAAATAATAAATAATCTAACTTTATATTTTTTGATAAAAATCTACAAAAAGCCTCGCGAAATATGTACATATTACGACTCGTTTTTTATAATTTTTATCTAAAAAATATTTTGTTATATCATTCATTAAAGATGGGAATTGGTATAAGTCAATATCCTCGCCTTTTCTTAAAAGATAATATAATATAAATATTTTTGATTCATATTAGATGGGAATTGATATAATTGCAATTAATTTCTTAAAAAATGGAGAAAATAACAGAATTAAAGAAAATATTAAAAGAGAATAAAATAGATTATTTTATTTTACCAAATAATGATGAATTTTCTTTGGAATATTTACCTCAAAGAGAGAAAAGAATTGAATTCTTAACTGGCTTTAATGGCTCTAATGCTATTGTAATTATAAAGAATAAGGGTAAAAATGCTTTTTTTACTGATGGCAGATATATTTTACAAGCAAAAGAGCAACTTGCTCGTAAATATTTTGATATTTTTGATTTGAGTCAAAAATCTCTTATTAAATATTTAGTAGAAAATGCTAAAGAAAATCAAAATATTGCCATTGACGGCAAACTACATTCAGCAAAACAAGCAAATTTAATTAAAGGTCATATTGAAGCTTTAAAAGCTAATCTTACTATATTAAAAGAAAACCCGCTTGATAAAATCTGGGAAAATCGACCCCAAATTAGTCAAAATCCTGTATTTTTATTTAAATCAAAATATAGCGGCCAAAAAGTTAATGATAAAATCATACAAACTTTAAAAAATTTACATAAAAATAGTGACGCACTTTTACTAAATTGTCCAGCCTCAATTAATTGGCTATTAAATATTAGAAGTAGCGATATTGAGTGTACACCTTTAGCGGTTTGCTATTGCATTTTATATAAAAATGGTAAAATCGACCTATTTTTAGAAGAAAAACGCTGCGATAAAGAGGTTAAAAAATATTTTAAAAATAATAAAATTAATATTATTAACCCTAAACAATTAGAAAATTCCTTAAAATCACTCAAAAATAAGGTTAAAACCATTGAATTAGATGATAATAATATGAATTTTGCCATATTTAACTTATTAAATAAGGAAAAAATTGAAATTATAACCAAAGATAATCCAATTCTAGCCCTAAAGGCTATAAAAAATGAAATTGAAATAAAAAATAACATCATTGCCCATGAAAAAGATGGGTTAGCCTTAACAAAATTTCTATTTTGGCTCGAAAATCAAAAAAACAATGATGAATTAACAGCATCGGAGCAGCTGCTAGAATTTAGAAAATTAGATAAGGATTTTATCTATCCCAGCTTTGATACTATTTCTTCTTTTGGGGCAAATGGTGCTATTATTCACTATAAAGCCAATAAAAAAACCAATAAAAAATTCACTAAAAATAATTTATATTTGGTTGATTCTGGTGGGCAATATTATCAAGGAACCACTGACATAACCAGAACAATTCTCATTGGCAAAGCCAAAAAAGAACATATTGAGAATTTTACCCGCGTTTTAAAAGGTCATATCGCTATTGCAAGAACAAAATTCCCTCTTGGCACAAAAGGATCACAACTTGATATATTGGCTCGTAATTTTCTATGGCAAGATTTTAAAGATTATGCTCATGGCACTGGCCACGGCGTTGGACAATTCTTATCAGTTCATGAATCTCCACCCGGCATCTCTAAAACAGGGTCAGAATTAAAAGAAAATATGATTCTCTCCAATGAGCCAGGATATTATGAGGATGGTAAATATGGCATTAGAATTGAAAATTTAATGGTGATTATAAAATCAAAAAATAAAAATTTCTTAGAATTCAGAACTTTAAGCTTAGCTCCGATAGATTATAGATTAATCAATTTTAAGATGATGACCTATCCTGAGAAAAAATGGCTCAAAGAATATCACAATGAAATTTATAAAAAATTATCTATTAAATTAGAAAAAAACGGAAAAGCGTGGCTGAAAGAGCTGTGTCAAAAATACTCATCTTACACCAATTACAATAAGTAAGTTAACTTAAAATAAACGAACTTCTCACTTAATTTATTATAATTGCTATTATTAACTAAAACTGTATCAAAATAATACAAATATTGCATTAAAACGATACATTATAGCACTGACATGTATCAAAATAATACAAAATTCTTCACAGGGAGATTTTAACCACTACAGGTGCGTGATCTGAGGGTTTTTCCTTCTGAGACATAAATTCATCAATTTTAGAATCAATAATTTTATCTGCAGCCAAAGGTGAAGTTAATAAGTAATCTATTCTCATGCCTTTATTATATTTATAGCTATTTTGACGATAATCCCACCATGAGAAAGATTGATTTTCAGGGTTTTTCATGCGGAAACTATCCAAATAACCCAGATTTAGCAATTTATTAAATTCTCTTCTTTCATCAAAATGAAAACAAATAGAACCATCAAGATGCTTAACATCATAGACATCAATATCTTGGTTGGCAACATTATAATCTCCACCAAAAATAGTGATATTATTTAGATTTTCCTCTTGCTTACAATATTGATAAAGACGCTGAAAAAAATTGATTTTATATTTAAATTTTGCAGTTTCGTTGTTTTTTTGACCCTCTTCTAGGGCTGAACCACCATTTGGCACATAAATTGAAGCAATATTGATATTTTGATCGTTAATATTAATAGTAGCCTTGATAAATCTGGCCTGATTATCTTCATTATCAATATCAAAACTAGGTAATTTAGTTATAATATTTTCTAATTTATATTTTGAAAATATTGCTACGCCATTATAGGTTTTTTGACCAGAAATGGCAATATTATAACCAAATTCTTCTAATTTTTTATAAGGAAATTTCTCTTCTTCGCATTTTAATTCTTGTAGAAATAAAATATCTGGCTGCTGATTTTTTAGATAAAATATTAAATTATCAATTCTGGCATTGATTGAATTTACATTCCAACTGACAATATTTAACTCCATATTTTATCTATTTTATTTAAAAAATATTTTGCCTGTATCATTCATTAATGATGGAAATTGGCATTAAAGATCTTAACTTTAAATAAAATTACCAAAAAAATCAAGATAATAATATTAATCTCTTATGCCAACTCCTATCTTTAATATAACTTTAAAGTTGGGAATTGGTATTATGCTTATTTATAGCCTTCGAATTAACCTCTAGCCTTATTTTCAGAAGCTGGTTCATTTGAATTTGCAATATTTTCTGGAAGCTGTCCGCTTGGAGTTACGGCAGTTTTGGGCTTTTTTCTAATTAGACCATCTTCTGCGAACGCTTTTTCTTCAGAATTGTTGATACTTAAATCAATTGAACTTGAAGACATTGAACTTGAAGTCCCTGATTCTAAACTGGAAGACTTTCTTTTTTTACTTACTAAGGGGCTTTCTTGCTCCTGCTTTTTATCTTCAGTTAATCCAATTTCATTTCTTAAGCCTTCACTTAAAATATCAGAAAAACTTTTACCTTCAAATTCATTAGCGCAATATTGCTCTATGTCATTTTTTCTTGCGCCAATAAAATCACCATCGACTGGCATGTAATTACCAGCAATAATCACTTTAACAATATTATCTATCCATGAAAACACATCCTCAGCGCTATAGTGATATTGACCAGGAAGACGATTGATTATTCTGCGGCCCCAAACTAATTTTGCAGCCTCCTCCTGCTTCTGCTTTGAGTCATCTAATAATAATTGATCTTCTGCTACATTTAATTCTGCTACATTTAAATTTTTTGACCCAATAGGAGTTCCTATTAATAAATTTACCATATAAGACCTGGCAGCTAATTGACAATCTTGCTTAAATGCAATCTTAATTTTCTCTTCTCCTTCCAAGTAATCATAAGAGTCGTAAATAAATTTTAAGGAATTACTATTGATATTGCAAATTTTTTCAATGAAAATGACAGATTTATCATAAAAATCTTCTGCTAACATATCATGAAATTTCATTTTTATATATAGCGTTTTAAAACTGGATAGAACGTGAAGCTTTCTATAATTAAAATCTTCTTTTACTAAAGATTGACTTTTGGCATATTCGCTATTTTCTGATAATGGCATGATAATGGCATATTAATATTTTATTTATTGAGAATTAACACATAAAAAACTTTGAAGTTTTAAATATATTTATATACTATATTTAATAGTCAATAGGAATTATAAAAAATAAGTCTTAATATACTCATATTTCGTGAGAATATTCAATTGTCGTAATTTAAAGATGGATTTTAGTATAATGCTATTTTAATTTATAAAAGTTGTTTAGAACCCATAGCATTACTTTTTATAGCTGTAGATGTTGATGTAGATGGTGATGGAGACGGCGTAGAATCATCATTCAAAGCAGGTGAAGGAGTAGGAGCCATAAAATCAGCTTCAAGAGCATGAGATCTTCTCATGACGTCATCTAATAATAATTTCATGAATCTTTGATCTTCAGTACCTTCTGATTCAGGTTGAGCTTTTGATTCAGGTTGAGTTTCTGATTCAGACTTAGCCTCAGTATTAGCTAAATAAGCTTTTTTTAAGAATTTTTTCCATCCTTTTTGAGATTGCTTGGCATTCTCACCAATAACATTATTAATAAATCCTGAAATAATTTGCCTTCTGCAATCCATGCCTAAATCTCTTAAGCCGGAGCAGGAATTAAAAATCATATAAACTGCCAAGGATAAGCAATTAACAAATCTGTCTTTTGAGATTACAACATCGTAACTGTACTTTTGCAATATATCACCATCACCTACCGTGGTATCTTTCGCTGGATCTGCACCAAAATTACTAGAGCTACTACTGCTAGAGCTACTACTAGAGCTACTGCTGCTAGAGCTACTACTAGAGCTACTGCTGCTAGAGCTACTGCTGCTAGAGCTACTACTAGCAGGGGCGCTAGACTTCTTTTTTTTCTGGTCTTGTTTATAGTATAAAGCTTGAAAACTAACTGCTCCATTTGTTTTAGTAGATTTATCAAAGAACGGATAATGAAATAAAGTAGCCATATTCAATGATAACAAATTAATATAATCATCAGCTAAATTTATTGTGGGAACACTGGACGAAGAAAGGGAACTTAAGGAAGGCGTGGTACTGGAAAAAACTAGCGCATTACCCCTAACTGTAGTGAGTTCTGTCATATTTTCTCTATTTTCTGATATTTTGCTTGCCATAACATCTCTTTGTGCTAACGAAATCATCTTTAAATCACCGAACATAGATGTGTTAGCCTTAATAATTTGAGCGTGACAATGAGTTGGTTGTTTTGTAGTGCTTTCTGTACTTCCATATAAACATATTAGTGCTTTACTTATTTCATCTGGCGTGATTGAATACTTATGAGGTGAATCTTTAGTTCTAAATAGATTGATTAGATCCGAAATCCTTGAAATAAAATCTGACGCTATACGTTCCTGAGTACCTGAAGATTCTCCTTCTTTTTCATTTGCATAATCTTCAGTGTGATGAGGGAGTGTTATTAAAGATGCATTTTTACTTGACATAGATCTTAAGTTAGTACAGCTGTCATATAAAATGGCTGCCCTCTCTTTTCTTAGGCTTGTTAATGCAATATCACATGTTTCAATGTGACTCTCTCCATTATCTTGCAATAAGTTCTTAATAGCTACAATTTGACCTTTTATAAATCCGATTTCCTGCGCTTTATTTATACTCATTTCTTCCTCCGATTCTTGCTCTAAAGATTTTAAATTTTTTTCTAATAATTCAAGCTTCTTCTTTTGCTCTTCAAGGTAATTCCTATCTGTCTTTGTACTTATAATTTTTTCCTCTTTCTCTAAAATCTGTTTAGCTGCTGTCTCATCTTCAACATTCATGTCTCTCAAGAATGAACTATTTTCTCTCTCCTCATTTGTCAAGCCAAACTGTGCTATAAATAAAAGTTTCTCCTTTATATTTATTAAGGCTATTTCATGATTAACTTCATTGCCAATAGCTGAGATACCTACAAATTTTTTCAAAATAGAGTAGGATATTACATGACTACCCTGACCCTGACTTGAGCCAAGTATTGTATCAGGCCTATTATTATCAATCTTTTTCTTCATATTGCTAGTAATGCGAGATGTCGACGCTTCACGAACTGGAGTTCTGGTTTCAGGATGTTGACTAGCTTCTTTCGGACTGGAAAGATTACTAGTAGTAATTGCAACTTTAGTATCTGCATCCCTTAAAGCTGAAGTCTCATTTTTAGACTGAGTATTTTTCTCCATTTTTTCCAGCATTGCTAGATAAGTCGTTTTCGCTTGATCAGTCTTTTTCAATTTTTGTCTTTTGGTTTGTTGTTTGCCTTCTGCTTCGACTATTTCATTCTCTATTGCTTTTAGTGATTTTTTTGTTTTTCGTAACGATCTTCTAAGATTATCTGATACTGGTGGAGCATCACTAGATCTCTCATCTTCTGTTTTGGCTTTTTTAACTGCAGGAGCTAATGGTGAGACAGGATTATCCTGATCACCTAGTGATCCTCTCTTATTTCTTGTTATTGTCGTTTTTTCATCAGGCATGATATTGTAATTAAAAAGTTGTTAATAATTATATTGTAACATATTTTAAGAATATTGTCAAATTGAGACTTCCTATAACGAAACTGCCTCAAATCAAAAATTTGTAAATTCAATTAAATAAAATTATCCACTTTTTGGCTAATTTTCATGTAAATTTCTAAAAAAAACAAAATAAGCTTGAAATTTATAAATTTACCAATTAGCATCTTTGTTCTTATGCAAAGAATTGCTTATTAATTTACTAAATTTATTTAAAAGATGGCACCGAAACCAAAATCTTCAAAACCGAAAAGAGCTTCCATTTTATTTAAAATGGTTAGCACTGCTGGAACCGGATATTACTACACAGCACGTAGAAATACTAAACAGAAACCCGACAAAATGGTTTTCAAAAAATATGATCCAGTAGCTAAAAAACACGTTGAATTTAAAGAAGCTAAAATATCTAGCTAATTAAAAACATAAATGCAAACTGTTCTAAAGCAGAGTAAAATTCATAATATTTCAAACTTAAATATGAAAAACAGCTCCCTATACCCTATTTCACATGAAGCTATTATTGTTGCTGAAAATGCTGCAATTGCTTGTTATGATTGGATTGGAAAAGGTAAGGAGAAGCTTGCAGATCAAGCAGCGGTTGAGTCTATGCGTGACTCTTTAAATGAAATGTCAATAAATGGCAAAATAGTAATAGGAGAAGGAGAAAGAGACGAAGCCCCAATGCTTTATATTGGTGAAGAAGTTGGAAAAGGCGGATTAGAAGTTGATATTGCTCTTGATCCTCTTGAAGGCACAACAATTTGCGCCACAGCAGCAGAAGGATCACTAGCTGTAATTGCATTTGCTCAAAAAGGTGGCTTTTTACACGCTCCCGATGTTTATATGGATAAAATTGCTGTTGGCCCCAATTTACCAGAAGGAATTGTTGATCTTGATAATTCTGTATCTAAAAATCTTCAAAATCTTGCTACAGCCAAGAATTGCGAAATATCCGATTTGACAGTAATGATTTTAGATAGAACTCGTCATCAAAAAATTATTGAAGAAACTAGAGAAGCTGGAGCTAAAGTAAAATTAATATCGGACGGCGATGTTGCTGGAATCATCTCAACAACTGATCCAGAGGCTAAAATTGACCTTTATCTTGGAATTGGTGGTGCTCCTGAGGGCGTTCTTGCGGCGGCAGCTTTAAGAACTATTGGCGGACAAATGATGGGTCGGCTAATTTTTGATGACGTTAATAATAAAGTAAAAGAAGGTCAAATAGAAAGGGCTCAAAAAATGGGTATTACTGACCTAAATAAAAAATACACAACAGAAGAAATGGCAAAAGGTGATGTTTTATTCATCGCTTCTGGCGTTACTAATGGCCAATTACTAAAGGGTGTTACTAAAAATAACAAACAAATTACTGTTAATTCTTTAATTATGGATAGCCATTCTAAATCTGTAAAGAAAATTCAATCTCAATATAATATTTAAGTAATGTCAATTAAAATTGCCAAACAATATATAAAAGAATTAACAATTAAAGTTCCAAATTCACCTGATGTTTTTGTAAAAGTTAATAATAAACCAAATATTGAGATCTCGATTGATATTGATGCTAAGAAAATATCTGATCTAGCTTATGAGGTTATATTAAAAATTAAGGCCATAGCTGATCAATCCAATCTTTTTGAAGCTAATATTGATTATGCTGGGATATTTGCCTTTGAAAAAGATGCTGCAATTACAGATCTTGAAGAAACTTTATTAGTGCAATGCCCTAATTTACTATTCCCCTTTGCTAGAAATATTATGTCTAACCTAACTAGTGATGCTGGATTTTCACCATTAATGTTAGATCCTATTGATTTTGAATTGCTTTACAATAAAAGAAAAGAGAAAGTTACTGTTAATTAAAACTTGTAGCATTCCTTATTTTTAAAGTTAATTAAAATTTATAAACAATTTTACTTCAAACTATCCTGCTCCTTATCTGCATCTATCAAATTATTAACAAAATCTGATTCAATATCACGCATTGGTTCGGCGATTTCTTCAAAATCAATATTATTTGCAGCATTGGTTGTTTTAATGGCCTCCTTAGCTAATTGTAATCCGGCCTCTAAATTCTTGGCTATCACCTTTGAAGCCCCTAACCTTTTAAATCTTTTGCTGTTTTTAATGTTATCTGATTTTGTTATAACTGGTATTTTAGGAAAATGATCATTAATAAATCTTGTGACCTTAAGACAATGAATATCATCTTCACTAGCAATAACAACAGATTGAGCTTTATGAATGCCTATATGATTCATAATATCCTTATTCATAGCATCTCCATAGTAAATATTATGCCCCTCCGCCTTCTTAATGCGAACCACCCTATGATTACTATCCAAGATTAAATGATTAATTTCTGTTTTTTGTAAAATGTCAGCGATAATTCTTCCAGTCTTGCCAAATCCAATAATAATAATATGCTCAGAAATATCTCCTATCTCTCTTTTTAGTTTATTGTCATGCAATACATTCTTAACATAGATTTGCCCTTTAATTTTACGACCTAAGCTGGCCATGAGTGGAGTAAACGCCATGGTAACAGTAACGATCGTCATTAATAATTGAGATAATTCAAGACCAATAATATTATTATCAACTGCCATTAAGAATACCACAAAAGCAAATTCTCCGCCTTGAGCAAGCAAGAAGCCAGCCTGAATCGCTGGAGCAAGTGGAAATTTAAATATTTTACATAAGAATATAATAATAACAGCTTTAATTAATATCAGCCCTGCTGAGGCAGCTAATATTATTAAAAAATTATCAATTAACAGATTGATCTCGAATGACATGCCAATTGTCATAAAAAATAACCCCATCAATAAGCCTTTAAAAGATAATATTTCGCTTTCAACTCGATATTTATATTCTGTTTCTGCAACCATCAAGCCAGCAACAAAAGCGCCAAGAGCAAAAGACAATCCCATATTATGACTTGTAAAAGCACTGCCTAAGACTATGATTAATGTAGTACTCAGAAATAGAACATCACTTTTTAACTCTACTATAATATGATATATCGGCCGTAAAAATAATCTGCCGACAATAAAAATAGCAATCAATGCTAATACAGCCTTTATAAAGGCATTAAATAAAGCAACAGTAATATTAACCTCAGGATTTGACAAAAGAGGTATTAAGACGAGAATTGGAATGACAGCTAGATCTTGCATAATAAGAACCGAGAAAGAAAGCCTACCAACACGGGTGTTGGCTTCAGAGTTCTCATTCACAACCTGCAGAACCATAGCTGTAGATGAGAGGGCTAGAGCGGCTCCAATTAAAATGGAGGCATCTACATCGTTAATAAAAATATTAACAATATAACTAATTGCTAGAGTTGTAATTATTACCTGTAGACTTCCAAATCCAAGCGCATATTTACGCATTGCCTTTAACTTGTCCAATGTTAATTCAAGACCGATGGCAAATAATAAAAATACAATACCTAATTCAGCAATTGATTTAGCGATTTCTTCACCTTGCAGCAATCCAAATCCATAAGGACCAATAACCGCCCCCGAAACCAAATATCCTAAAACGGGGCTAAGTCCTAATTGCTTAAATACAACCACCATTGCCACGGAAGCAAAAAGCAATATCACTATATCTCTAAGGTAACTTATGTCATGCATTATAAAACAACTTGCAATTAAAAACTAATTTATTATATTTTATTTACTTTAAAAAACTATTTCAAGTAAAATATTTTTCAAATATAAACTCCATAAAATATAAATCTATGTCTATAATGTCAGATATTTGGATTGAAGACCTTTCCAAAAAAGAAGATATGATTAATCCTTTTGTAAAGAATCAAATCAGAGAAGATAAATCTGGTAAAAGAATAATTTCATATGGCAATTCTTCCTATGGATATGATGCTCGTGTATCAGATGAATTTAAAATCTTTACCAATATTGATTCAGCTATAGTTGACCCTAAAGACTTTTCTGAAAATAGCCTAGTTAATAGAAAAACTGAAATTTGTGTTATACCACCCAATAGCTTTGCTCTAGCTAGAACAGTAGAATATTTTAAAATACCAAAAGACGTTCTGGTAATTTGCGTTGGCAAGTCAACCTATGCTAGATGTGGCATAATTGTTAATGTAACTCCACTTGAACCAGGCTGGGAAGGTCATGTAACCTTAGAATTCTCTAACACAACGCCACTTCCTGCTAAAATATATGCCTTTGAAGGGGCCTGTCAATTCCTATTCTTTAAGGGTGAACAGCCTTGTAAAGTGTCTTATGCCAGTAGAAATGGTAAATATATGGGTCAAACCGGCGTAACTCTTCCAAAAGTATAATGAAAAAACTTGCAATTAAAGGCGGAAAAAAATTATTTGGAACCATAGAAATTTCTGGCGCTAAAAATGCCACCCTGCCAATTATGGTTGCCAGTATTTTAACTAAAGAAGACCTAACATTATCCAATATTCCTCATGTTTCCGATATTTCAACCATGGCCAATATTCTAATTAGTCTTGGCGTTGAATTTAACTTAAAAAGTTTAGATAAAAATAAAGGGTTTGAAGGTAAGGTCATTACTCTTAACGGTAAGAATATCGATAATTTTGAAGCCTCTTATGAATTGGTCAGTAAAATGCGCGCCTCAATCTTAACATTAGGAGCTTTACTTGCCAGGTTTGGTGAAGCAAAAGTTTCTCTTCCTGGTGGTTGTGCTATTGGTACCAGACCAGTTGATTTGCATCTAAAAGCTTTAGAGAAAATGGGGGCAAAGATAGCAATAAAAAATGGATATGTTGAAGCAAAAACCAAAACAGGAAAATTAAAAGGTGCAAAAATAATATTTGACAAAATATCAGTCGGAGCAACGCAAAATATTTTAATGGCAGCTTGTTTAGCTGAAGGCAAAACAATCATCGAAAATGCCGCTATGGAGCCAGAAATAGTTGATTTAGCAAATTGTTTAATAAAAATGGGTGCAAAAATCACTGGCGCAGGAAGTAAAGTGATTGAAATTCAGGGAGTTAAAACCCTAAAAGGAGCTAATCATCATATTATCGGCGATAGGATAGAAGCCGGAACATACGCTATTGCAGCCGCCATGACCAATGGTGAAATTATCTTAAAAGGCGTAACAATGTCATTATTTGACTCTGTAAAAAAATCTTTTGATGAAGCAGGTCTTGATCTTATTCAGATTGACGAATATAGTGTCAAAGCTAAAAGAAAATCCGCCAAAATACAAGCAACAAACATAACCACAAAAGAATATCCAGGATTTCCAACTGATATGCAGGCACAATTTATGTCTCTAATGACAATTGCACAAGGTGAATCAATTATCAAAGAAAATATCTTTGAGAATAGATTTATGCATGTTTTGGAACTAGTTAGAATGGGTGCCAATATTGAATATAAAGGCAATATTGCTAAAGTTAAAGGAGTAAAAGAACTTAGCTGTGCTGAAGTTATGGCTACTGACCTTAGAGCATCTGCGTGCTTAGTGTTGGCTGCATTAACTGTCAAAGAAACAACAATTATCAATAGATTATATCACCTAGAGAGGGGATATGAAAGAATGGCAGAGAAATTATACTCCTGTCAAGCCAATATTGAAATATTATATTAGAAAATCTCTAAAAATTGATAGGCCCTTAGAAGAAATAAACTATCTTTAAACCTTTTAGGTTTTACTCTAGTGATTGATTTTGGCTGTTGACAAAATCTTGATTAATGGTTATTATTTTGATTGTTAATTATTTTAACAATTTTAATAAATAAGGAGTATTATCACATGAAAAACTTACAGCAAGATCAGGATCTTAGTAAAGATCAGAATAATTTAATAATCTATCAATCAAATGATGGGGATATATCTTTTAATGTCAAAATTCTTGATGAAACTATTTGGTTGAATCAAAAGCAAATGGCAGAGCTTTTTGATAAAAGTATCAAAACTATATCGGAACATATTAGTAACATTTTTAAAGAAAATGAACTACAAGAAGAAGTGGCTATCCGGAATTTCCGGAATACCACTCAGCACGGTGCCATCAAGGGTTTAGAGCAGAATGTCAATGTAAAATACTATAATCTAGACGTTATTATTTCAGTGGGGTATAGGGTTAAATCTCAAAGAGGAACACAATTCAGACAATGGGCAACAAAGATCTTAAGATCTTATATGA
>CAJQHT010000021.1 GCA_905478245.1 uncultured Rickettsiales bacterium
GAAAAATTCCATAATTCTTTGAATTTTCTGTAAATGTGACTATCTGGAACTAATTCTTCTAAACAAATCATTTCTATTTGACGGGACATATTAAATTCCTAATTATTTAATAAAAAATATGTAAAAAGCAGCTATTAAGCTAGATAAATACTAGCTTAATAGCTGTTTTATGCAAGTAAAAATATTAAGAAATTAAGAAATTATTTGGATTTGATTTGCGACGGTCCCACTTCCCATAGTCTTAAATTAATAAAGACGTTCAGATGATTAGGAATTAAATAACTTACATTCGGACAAACTATCAAGGCCATAGGAATTTAAGAATTATTTTGTAAAACAAATAATTTTCCAAATAGGCCGAATACATGTTTGCATTTAGCTACAAAATATCAATTAAAACTTAAAGTAAAATTATTGAAAAAATTACTTGCATTTATTTGTGGTCCATACATGGGAATTGGTATAATTTCTGATAGTTCTAAGAAATAGCTCTTCTGCAACATCATTTTTAATAAAGGCTTTACCTATTTGGTTTAATAGGATAAAAGTTAAAATGGTATTATACCGATGCTACAGAATTATTTTTATAACTAAGAGATTCCAAGACATGATATTTGCTTATATGCTCTTTTTCTTCTAGATCAGCAATGGTCCTTGCCACTTTTAATATTCTATTATAACTTCTCATGGAAATATTCATTTTCTCTAGAGATTTTTTAAGAATATTTTGTGTTTCTTCGTCTAGTTTCATATATTTATTGATGAGTGTTTCACTGGTTTTAGCGTTAGTTTTGGAGGAAATATTTTGCATTGATGGCTCCAATTGATATCTTTTATATTGAATTTCGTGGGCTGTTTTAACTCTTTTAGCAATCTCTTCTGAATTTTCATTATTATTTGTATTGTGGTTAGCGAAAATATCTATCTGCGCTATGTTGATGATGATGTCCATTCGGTCTAATATTGGACCTGAAATTTTTGATTGATAATCCTTGCCACATTTAGGAGCTCTGCTGCAGGATTTATTGTCATCTCCTAAATAGCCACATTTACAAGGATTCATGGCGGCAATTAATTGAAAATTGGCAGGGTAATTTATGTGAGCATTAACTCTGGAGATTGAAATATTACCATTTTCAATTGGCTGCCTTAGGGAATCTAAAACTATTCGTGGAAATTCTGCTAATTCATCTAAAAATAAAACGCCATTATGGGCTAGAGATATTTCTCCGGGTTTTGCCTTAGTTCCGCCACCAACCATTGCTGGCATTGAGCAGGAATGATGTGGATCTCTAAATGGTCTATTGGTAATAATATTGTCTCCATCTAATTTACCATTAACACTATGTATCATGTTAATTTCTAGCATTTCTTTTGTATTGAGAGCTGGTAATATTCCTGATAATCTTTTGGCTAGCATTGATTTTCCAGTTCCTGGAGTACCTATCATGAGTAAATTATGTCCACCAGCGGCAGCGATTTCCAATGCTCTTTTAGCGATTTCTTGACCTTTAATATCTTTTAAATCTGGATATTGAGGGGGTAGGGTAGTTTTATTGATAATTGGCTGAGCTATTAATTGCTGATTCTTTAAATGATTAATTATACAAGTTAAATTTTGTGCTGCAATGATATCTTCATTTCCAGCCCAGGCAGCTTCTGAGCCGCATTGCTTAGGGCAAATTATACCATAATTATCAGCATTAGCTTGTATTGAGGCTGGCAAGATGCCATTTACTTTAGTTAAAGAGCCATCTAGGGCAAGTTCACCTAAGCAGTAATAATTATTTATGGAATCTTGTGTTATTATTCCAAGCTCTATCAGGATTCCAATTGTAATTGCTAAATCATAATGACTACCTTCTTTTAATAAATCTGCGGGTGAGAGATTAACTATTATTCTGTCATATGGAAATGATAATCCTACTGAATTAATAGCGGCTCTTATTCTTTCTTTTGATTCTGTGATAGCTTTATCTCCAAGTCCAACTATTGAAAATATAGAATTGCCGGAGCTAATTTTAACTTGGACATTAACTTGGATGGCATCAATACCTAAAAAGGCAAAGGTTTTTACGGTGGCGACCATAATTATTTATTTTTGTGGTTTATATAATACTAAAATCTAACTAATACCATTTTAACTTCTAAAGCAGGTATTTTACTGTAATGATTAAATTCTTAATCTTTTTAGTTAAAATGGTACAATAAGCTTTATGAAATTTAAGATTGAAGTATAAAATATATTAAATTATTGATAATAATTTGCAAGCTATACCATTTTTTTAATTTGATCTTATTTCTATATCTTTATGTAGATCTACATTTAATAATAATCCGAAACTGATCAACATTGTTGCTGTAATTGTTCCTCCATATGAAATTAGAGGTAGAGGGGCTCCAACTACCGGTAGTAACCCCATAACCATACCAATATTAATAAACATATGTAAAAACAATATATTTACCACCCCTATTGCTAATAATTTACCAAATTGATGTTGGGATTTAATGGCTATTTTGGTACCTGTAAATATAATATAACTATATAGTAATATTGTAATTAATCCCCCAACAAAACCAAACTCCTCTACGAGCATTGTGAAGATGAAATCAGTTTGTTTTTCTGGTAAAAAATATAATTGTCCCTGTGTTCCACTTAAATATCCCTTGCCAAATAATCCGCCAGAGCCAATGGCAATTTTAGATTGAGTGATGTTATAACCCATGCCAGATGGATCGCTATCAGGATTTAAAAAAGTTAATATTCGGTTCTTTTGATAATCATATAGGGCAAAGAACCAGAAAAATGGTATTGTGATTATAGCTAAAATACCTCCGGCAACAAATTTCCAGGTTCTAATTCCCGCCATAAATAATATACTAACCCCAGCCAATATCAATATTATAGCTGTCCCAAGATCTGGCTGATTTAATATTAAAATTGCAGGAGCAATAATGATAATAATTGGCCATATAATATATTTTGGTTTTTGTATTAAATCTATTTCAATATTGTAAAAATATTTTGCTAAAGCCATTATGGTAAATAATTTAGCGATTTCTGAAGGTTGAATGGTAAAATTGAATATTTTAAACCAACGCGTTGCCCCCATCGTATTATAGCCTTTAATACTAACAATTATTAGTAATAATATACCTAGAGCGTAAGCTAAATAAGAGGTTTTAAACCAGAATCTAATATCTATAACTGCAATGGCAATCATAACAGGAAAAAATATTAATAAATAAAATACTTGCTTTACCAGCCAGGTTTTAAAAGTTGCTCCTGCGGCAGAATATAGCATTAATACACCTATTATCGAAATTAAAAATATTGCTCCAATAAGCTTCCAATTTAATGCATATATTTTTTGCATCACAGATTCCTTGTTGTCGGTATTGAAA
The DNA here is from genome assembly GCA_905478245.1 of uncultured Rickettsiales bacterium. Taxonomy (GTDB): domain Bacteria; phylum Pseudomonadota; class Alphaproteobacteria; order Rickettsiales; family UBA1997; genus CAJQHT01. Next base: position 3,409 of record CAJQHT010000021.1, read on the forward strand.
AACATTAAACTATTTGTTATATTATACCATTTTAACTTCTAAAACTGGTATTTTACTATAATGATTAAATTCGTCATCTTTTTAGTTAAAGTTGACAAAAAGCCTTGTTAAAATATGAACATACTGACGACTCGTTTTTTAACAATTTTACCATAAAATATTTAGAATTTAATTCATTTATAAGTTAAAATGGTATTATTCGTTAAAGATGGAGTTTGGTATTTAACATTAAAACATCTTGATATTAAGAATCAAGTTATTTACAATCTAGACTTAGAGAAGATTTATAAGATATATTGCTAAGATGAAGGTTTTGAGTGGTAATTATGAATTTAATAGCTCTTGGAGAAGGTTAAAGTTAAGATTTGTGATAAATAAAATTTAGGAATAGCATTATACTAAATTTTAATCCTTAATGATTGGTAAATTTAAAATAATTAATTATTATGACCAAAGAAAAGCGTCCATTGCATAAAAAACAGCCAAAAAGAAAGAAATTTAGGATTAAAAGTTGGTATGAGAATAGATATCAGTTTATTGTAATACAGAGAAATATTTTATTAATTTTTGCTTTATTTTCTACAATTGCTATTGGTTTTGGCATGATATTTGTGAACCATGTTGTCTCGTCAAGGTCTCTGGAACCTTATATTATTGAAGTTGAGGAAAAAACAGGCATCCCAACTATCGTTGAAAGATTAACAGTAAAAGAATTCACTGGAAATGAATTAATGAAGCAATATTTTATTAATAAATATATTTTAGCCGCAGCTGGCTATGATGCCAGAACTTATTCTAAAGACCTGGAAACTGTTAGGGTTTTTTCTAGCTCATCAGTATTTAAGGATTATCGCTCTCGGGTTAATGCTAGGGTTCTTGGGACTGGCACAAGAATTGATCCTCAAATTAAAACTATTGAATTTATAAAAAATAATGAGAGTACAATAAGGGTTTCAACAAAAACAATTTTAGGTAAAAATAAAAAGCCTATTGAGGGAAGTCAATTGATAACGGTTACTTTTTCTTTTGATCCTAATATTCAACTTAATCTTAGAGAAAGAATGTTAAATCCTTTAGGTTTTCAGATAAGAAGTTATAAAGCCGTTGATGAATTAATAAATTACTAATTATAACTTATTAAATATAAATATGCGTAAGAATTATTTCTGTAATTTTTTAATATTAGTAATATTTGTACTGCTTTCTTTTTTTGGATGGAATCACATTGCTTATTCTCAAAAAGTTCCTATCACTACTGATTCTAGAATAAAAACCTTGGTTTATAATGCGAATGAAGTTTATCAATTAAAATTTCATTATGGCTATCAGTCATTTATTGAATTTGCTGAAGATGAATCTATTGAGATGATCTCTATTGGCGAATCTTTTGCATGGAGATTAACCCCTGCTGATAGAAGGCTTTTTGTTAGACCTTTGGAGGTGGCTGCTCATACAAATATGACTATAATAACTAATCACAGAACTTATCAATTCGATATAAGATCTGGTGAATATGATGGCAGGGCCGACGAAGAGTTAGTTTATGTTGTTAGATTCTTTTACCCTGATTTAAGACCTAAGAGACCAATACCCCCTCAATTGGCAAGACCAAATCCGGCTGCTATGCGCCCACCTCCTGCACCCACGCCTTCGGTTATCAGAAATCCTACAGATAAACTATATATTAATAAGGAGCCAACAGGTGTTATGGCTATGAATTCTGATAAGCGAGATCTTAATTTTAGATATCAATTTGCTGGTAATGCTTCTAACATTACGCCAATTAAAATATATGACAATGGTCAAGAAACTAGTTTGCAATTTAAGAATAATAATCTTATTATACCAACAATTAGTGTGGTTGATATATTCGGTCAAGAAACTATGATGAGTTATGTTTTAAAAGATAATTATGTTGTAATTCCTACCGTTGCTCGTCAACTTACCTTGAGATTAGCTGATAGCTTGCTGTGTATTTTCAATAACAGAATGATAGATAAAGAACGCTGATTATAAATAATATTACAAATAATATATGTCATTTACTGTTGCTATAATTGGTAGACCAAATGTTGGTAAATCTACTCTATTTAATAAATTAGTTGGAAAAAGTTTCGCTATAGTTGACGATGTTGCTGGTGTCACGCGTGATAGAAGGGATGCCATTGCTAGACTTGGAATTATGGAATTTAGAGCTATAGATACAGCAGGTCTTGAAAATGATATGAATGATGATGATCTGGAAAATAGAATGGTTGAGCAAACAAAGCAGGCTATTATAGATGCTGATCTTTGTTTATTTGTAGTTGATTATAAATCTGGCGTTACTCCTGTTGATGCATATTTCTCTAACTGGATTAAAAAAGATAATATTCCAGCTATATTAATTGTTAATAAATGTGACAATAATGAGGGAGAAATATTTGATAAAGAATATTATTCTCTAGGCATGGGGCAGGCGATTGGGATCTCGGCGGAGCATAAGGCTGGATTTAATTTGCTTTATGATTTAATAGAGCCACATTATTCAAAATATCAAGAAGAATTTGGTCATTATGAAGATAGTCTACAGGAAAGCTTTGATAAAGAAAAATTTATTCAAGTTGCTATAATTGGTAGGCCAAATAGTGGAAAGTCAACATTTTTAAATAAATTAATTGGTGAGGATCGTTTAATTACAGGACCTGAGGCTGGCATAACACGAGATGCAATAGCTATAGATTGGAAATTTGACGATTATCAAATTCGTTTAATTGACACAGCCGGAATTAGAAAAAAAGCTAATATTGATAATAAATTAGAAGAATTATCATTGGCAGATAGCTTTAGGGCTATTAGATATGCTCAAATAGTTGTGATGTTAATTGATGTTAATATTGCTTTTGATCATCAGGATCTTGCCATTGCTCACATGGCAATTAAAGAGGGCAGGGGTATTATTTTTGCTATTAATAAATTTGATTTAATTAAAGATAAGAAATCAGTCATAGATGAGTTAAAATATAAAATGCAAAAATCATTACCTTCGGTAGTAGGGGCTCCAATGATTCCTATTTCTGCTTTAACTGGAGACAATGTGGTAAAAGCCATGAAAAATGTTGTTAAAGTTTATCAGCAATGGACAAAATATATTACTACTACAAAATTAAATGAATGGATTGAATTTGCTCAGGAAGATCATGCTCCTATTATGGTTAAGGGAAAGCCAACAAAATTAAAATATATTACTCAGGCTAAGAAAAGACCGCCAACATTTGTTTTATTTACAAATTATCCTAAGGCAATTAAAGGTTCTTATGAAAAATATTTAATTAATTCATTGCGGAAATTTTTTGATTTAAGCTTTGTGCCCATTCGTCTTCTTATTAGAAAGAGCGACAATCCTTTTAAGGATGTGAAATATAAGAAATTCTCTAAGAAAGCTCATGGTGACAATTCTAAATCTAAATATTTTAAAGATAAATAATAGTTGACTATTTTGATTGGTTATTTATAATTTTTTTAAATATTTTTTAAAAGATTATGATTTTAACTACAAAAGGAAGATACGCAATTAATTCAATATTAGATATGGTGCAAAATGGTAGCAATAAGCCCATTAAGCTCGCCACAATATCTGATAGACAAAATATATCATTACCTTATTTGGAACAGATATTTTCACAATTAAGAAAACATAATATTGTTAGCTCTGTAAAAGGTCCTGGTGGTGGTTATTTGCTAAATAATAATAAAATCACGGCAAGAGATATTATTGCAGCAACTGGAGAAAAAGTAAAAATGACAAGTTGTGGTAATGAAAATAATTGTGTTAAACTTGATACTAATAATAATAAATGCAAAACTCATCACATTTGGAAAGGTCTTGAAAAAGTGATAGAGAATTATTTTGATTCTGTTATAATTAATGATTTGGAGCTGAGGGATGAGTAAGGAAATGATATATTTTGATCATAACGCCACAACAAAACTAAATCCAGAAGCATTACTTGCGATGAATGAGGTTTATAATAACCCTTTAAATGCCTCATCTATTCATAAATTTGGTAATATTGCGCAAAAATATATCAAGGATGCAAAAGAGAAAATTTCCAATTTACTAAATGCTGATAATTATAATATTATTTTTACTTCAGGAGCTACAGAATCAAATAATATGGCTCTATGTGGCTTTAAAGATTATAAAATTATTACTTCTACCATTGAACATTCTTCTATTCTTGAATTGGCAAAGCAAGAAAATCATGATATGATTGAGGTAGATGACAATGGTCTTGTTAAGATGGATGAATTGGAAAATTTATTAAAAGATATTAATGATAAAAACTTCTTAGTTTCAATTATGTTGGCTAATAATGAAACTGGAGTGATACAGCCAATCGCAGAAATTGCAAAATTAGTGCATCAATATGGCGGTTTAATTCATAGTGATATTACTCAAGGAATAGGTAAAATTGATATTGATATTGAAAAATTAAATTTAGATTTAGCTTCATTCTCGGCTCATAAATTAAAAGGACCTCAGGGTATTGGTGCTTTATTAATTAGAAATTCACTTGAAATTGACAGATTAATTCATGGTGGTTCTCAAATTGATGAAAAAAGACCTGGAACCATGAATATTGCTGGTATTGCTGGTTTTGGTGTTGCTTGTGATATTGTTGACAACGAATTAAGTAAAAATAATAAAATTTCTCAATTGAGAGATTATTTGGAAGATAGAATAGTTGAAATTGCCAGAAATGACGTTGTTATCTTTGGTAAAAAGATTGATAGATTGCCAAATACTAGCTTTTTTGCAACTAAAAATATAGATAATCAGCTTTTATTAATATTGATGGATTTAGAAAATATTGCTATTAGCTCTGGTTCTGCTTGCTCCTCTGGAATTAATAAAGTATCTTCATCTTTAAAGGCAATGAATATTGATGATAAATTAGCTAAATCTGCAGTTAGGGTTAGTTTAGGGGGTGATAATAATAAAGATCAAATCGATAAATTTTTAGAAATTTGGCAAAAATTATATTTTAAAAAAAATAATAAAATTAATTAAATTATGACTAAAAATAAAGTAAAATTACCTGTTTATTTAGATTATCAATCAACAACTCCAGTAGATCCTCGTGTTATTGATAAAATGAGTCAAGTTTTAAAGAATGAATTTGGCAATCCTCATTCTAGAAGTCATGAATATGGCTGGAGGGCGGAGGCAATTGTTGAAGATGGTAGAGCTTCTGTTGCTAGCGTTATTAATGCTAATGAAAAGGAAATTGTTTTTACTTCCGGCGCGACAGAATCTAATAATTTAGCTATTAAGGGAGTGGCAAATTTTTACAAGAATAGCGGTAAAAATCATATTATTACTCTTACAACTGAACATAAATGTGTGATAAATTCTTGTCGTGATCTAGAACAGGATGGTTGTGAGGTTACATTTTTGGCGGTCAAAAAAAATGGTATAGTTGATTTAAAAGAGTTAAAAAAAGCCATTAAAGAGAATACTTGCTTAGTTTCAATAATGGCAGTTAATAATGAAATTGGAGTTATCCAACCATTAAAGGAAATTGGTCAAATCTGCAGGGAAAAAGGAGTATTCTTTCATACAGATGCGGCGCAAGCATTTGGTAAGATTCCTTTAGATATCAATGAATTAAATATTGATTTAATGAGTATTTCTGCTCATAAAATATATGGCCCAAAAGGAGTTGGTGCTTTATATGTTAGAAGAAAACCAAGAGTTAGATTGAAATCAATTATTAGTGGAGGGGGGCAAGAAAGAGGAATTAGATCTGGTACTTTAGCACCATTTCTAATTGCTGGCTTTGCCAAAGCGGCAGAAATTGCTAAAAATGAAATAGAAAAAGATTATAATCATGTTAAAAAATTAAGTGATAGATTTCAGGATAAAATTTCTCAAATTCCTAAAATTTATTTGAATGGTGATGAGAAACAAAGAATTCCAGGTAATTTAAATCTTAGTTTTGCTGGTATCGAGGGCGAGTCAATGATTATGGCGATTAAAGATTTAGCTGTTTCTTCTGGCTCTGCTTGCACTTCTGCATCTCTTGAGCCTTCTTATGTTCTTCATGCTATAGGAGTTGGTGACGATTTAGCTCATACCTCTATTAGATTTGGCATTGGTAGATTCACTACTGAAGAAGAAATAGATTATGCAGCTAACTTAATTATAGCAAAGGTCGATAAATTAAGAAATCTAAGTCCTTTATGGGAAATGCTGGAAGAGGGAATTGATTTGCAATCAATAGAATGGAGTGGGCATTAGCCTTTTCTTGTTATTGACTGACTACGGATTTTTTAAGAAAGTAAAATTATATTTAATATTTAACAAATTTAATAAAAATTATGGCATATTCAAAAGAACTATTAGATCATTATGACAATCCAAGAAACGTTGGATCTATGGATAAAGAAAGTGATGATGTTGGCACTGGTTTAGTTGGCGCACCTGCTTGTGGCGATGTAATGAAATTACAAATTAAAGTTAATGATGAAGGAATTATTAAGGATGCAAAATTTAAAACTTTTGGTTGTGGCTCTGCTATTGCATCAAGTTCTTTGGTTACTGAATGGATGAAGGGTAAGAATATTAATGAGGCTGCTAAAATTACCAATAAAGAAATTGCTGACGAACTATCTCTTCCTCCGGTAAAAATTCATTGTTCAGTTTTAGCTGAAGATGCAGTTAAAGCTGCTATTGATGATTATAAAAAGAAGCAATCTTAGTTTACTTAACTGACTTATTATGACTGAATTCTCTAATCCAATAGTTGATTATTTGCAAATAAATGATGATTGCCTGATTCATGTCAGGAAATTATTAGAAGATCGCAAAGAACCTTGTGCGGGCATTAGAATTTCAGTTAGAACTAGAGGATGTTCAGGATTATCTTATACTATAGAATATGCTATTGAGGATAGTAATATAACTAAGTTTGATGATTTGGTTGAAAAAGACGATATTAGAATATTTATCGATCCAAAAGTTTCAATGTTTTTAATAGGGAGCGAGATGATTTACACAGAAGAAGAATTGAAATCTGGTTTTGATTTTGTTAACCCAAATGAAAAAGGTCGCTGTGGTTGCGGGGAATCGTTCAATGCTTAGATTTTAATTATACATAATATATAGGATTAAAATTCACTTAAAATAGCCATAAGGGTCATGATAAATTTAAATAGGCAAAATTACTTTCAAAGATTTGATCTAGAAGAATCCCTTAATATTGATTTGGATATGCTGGAAGAAAAATATCTATCGCTTCAAAGCAAATTCCATCCTGATAAATTAATAGATAAAAATAAAGAAGATAGGGTAAATTTGGAGATGAATTCAATATTATTTAATGAAGCATATGAAGTTTTAAGAAGACCTATAGCAAGGGCAATTTACTTCTTAAAACTTAAGGCGGGAATTGATATAAATGATGACTCCTCTTGTAAAGTAAAGCCTGATGAAAATACTTTAATAGAAAACTTAGAGCTTAGAGAATTAATATTTGAAACAGATTCGAAAGAGGTTTTAAAGGAATTAAGGGATGATTGTAAGAAGAAGATCTTACTAATTTTAGATATTGTCAAAAAGGAATTTGAAAAGAAGGATTATGATAAATGTGCAATAGAATTAATAAAAGCAAGATATCTTGATAAAACTATATTTGAAATTAAAAGAAAAATAATAAAATAATTCTAATTTTAATTTATCTAATAAGCCTTGATTTTACTGCTATTTGACTTTTTTATATTCTAATTGACTTTAGAATTTTAATATGAATATTTTACTTTACTTATGGTATTATTAAACATAATGGAGCCAGGTCATAAAGACACGGCTATTGTTCAAAATGAAGAAATTGCAGTTGGAATAGATCTTGGAACAACTAATTCTCTAATTTCTATAAAAAATAATGATGAAATTATCATAATTCCAGATGAAAATGGTAATTTAATACAGCCATCTATAGTAGCTTTTGATAAAAATAATAAGATTTTATGTGGAAATGAGGCTGTAGAACAAAAAAATAGCCAAAGAATATTTTCTATTAAGCGTTTAATGAATGAGAATTCTCTAGATAAGGATGGTGATTTTGATTATAAGATTATAAAAAGAGCCAATGATCCCTTAAAAATCGCTATAAATAATCAGGAAATTACACCAATAGAGATTTCTTCTTATTTATTGCTTCATTTAAAGAATATTGCTGAGAAATATTTAAAAAGAAAGGTGAGTAAAGTTGTAATTACTGTGCCAGCTTATTTTGATGAAGCCGCTCGCGCTGCCACAAAAAATGCAGCAATAATTGCCGATATGGAAGTGTTAAGATTAATTAATGAGCCAACTGCTGCCGCGGTTTCATATGGCCTAGATAATAAGGCAAAGGGAACTTTTTTAGTTTTTGACTTAGGTGGAGGCACTTTTGATGTCTCTGTTTTAAAATTAACCAAAGGCGTCTTTAAGGTTATTGGAGTTGGTGGTGATTCTAATATGGGCGGAGATGATATCGATAATATTTTGCTAAATAAAATCAAAAAAGATTGTAATATAAAGCTTGATAATGTTGAAGATGTTCAAAATTTAAGATTAATTGCTAAGAAAATTAAAGAAAAATTAGCTAAAAATGATAAAATTAAGCAAAATTTTACTATTTCAGGGCAAAAATATGAATTTCTTATCACAAAATCAGAATTTGAGGGTTTAATTTTAAATTTTATTAATAAAATTATTGATATTACCAATAATTTAATTATGGAATTAGAATTGGATCTTGATGAAATTAATGGTGTTATTTTAGTTGGAGGCTCGACAAGATTATCTTTAATTAGAGAAAAGCTGTCTGATATTTTTGATAAAGATAAAATTTTAACTAATTTAGATCCTGATAAAATAGTGGCAATGGGTGCTGCTATTCAGGCACGCGGCTTGACTCATAGGGAAGAATCAGATAATTTATTGCTGGATGTAGTTCCTTTATCTCTTGGAATTGAAACTATGGGTGGAATTGTGGATAAAATTATAATGCGTAATAGCGCTATTCCAACAAATTATAGCAAGGAATTTACAACTTATGCTGATGGTCAAACAGGTATGGAATTCCATATTTTACAAGGCGAAAGAGAATTGGTAGAGGATTGTCGGTCTTTAGCAAAATTTAAAATTAGTAATATTCCATCATTAAAAGCGGGTGTCGCTAGAGTTAAGGTAGTTTTTGAAATTGATGCTGATGGTTTATTAACGGTTAGCGCACAAGAAGAATCAACAAAACAAGTACAAAAAGTTGAAATTAAGCCTGCATTTGGCTTAAATGATATTGAAATCAAGGAGATATTGATTGAATCAGCAAAAAATGCTAAAGTTGACATTAAAAAAAGATTGTTACTCGAGGCTAAAAGTGAATCAAAAAGAAATATTTTAGCACTTATGAGCGCCTTGAAGGAGGATGGTGATTTACTTCAAGAAAAAGAGAAATCACAAATTCTAAAACAAATTCAATCTTTAGAAAAAGTAATGAAAAAAGATAATAAAGATGATATTGATAATGAGTCAGAAAAATTAGAAGCATTAGCTAAGAATTTTGCCCAGAAAAAAATGGATAAATATATTAAAGAATCCCTTGTAAATCAGAAAATTGATGATGTTGTTTAGTTGCTGATTTTGTTGAATTTACCCTATAGCTATTTTATTTTTTAGACTTTGTGCGTCTATAATTTTTTCTGCTTCAAGTTTGAATTCTGTATCACTCATTTTCATTTGGTAGGCTGTAATTTGCCATTCTTTAATGATAGATTTTAATTCATCTTTTCTTGAATTAATTTTATCTTCATCATCTTTTTCTTCGAAATCAATTCCAAAATACACCCCAGAAAGATAAGGAAAATATTTTTTGCAGATTTGCTCTGATGATTTATTATTGTATACCGCTCTCCATTCCTGCTCCATTTCCCAGTCTGTACTTTTTGCGCAAACAAGCATTGTTTGTATTATCTCGTTGTATTTTTTCTGTATTAATTCAATTTGATTGTTTATATAAGCAGCAGGCATTATACTTAGATCTTGAGTTATTAATTTATCTTTTTCAATCTCGTATTCAAGGCAATAACCTTTATGATTTCCTCCATAGTGAGACCAAAAATACATACTATCATATCTAGTGGCTAGGCAATATATTCTATTATTATTTCGTATAATTTTATTGGACTCTTCTCTTTTTTTATTCCAATTCCAGGAACTAATTTCTTTCTTATATCTTTGCTTATTCTCTCCTATTTTGGTAGGTGTATAATTAAACATTTCAAGTAAATGATCAATTATTGGATCTGTTAAATATGTATCATAGGGATCATTGAACAAGGCAGGAGAAACCATTGTTATTTCATTATTTTTAATATCTTTAATTTCTGATTTATACCTTGCATCATCCCAGTTGTTCAGATTTTTATATACATAAAATTTATATTTTTCTTGACCTCGATTTTCAATATTGCATTCTTTAGAATATATATTATCTAAAATTGATTGGCACTCTTTATAATCTTCTGTTTTGTTTTTAATTGTTTCATTTATTTCTTTAAAATACTGTTTTCTTAGCTCTAATGTCACTTGATAATTTATCTATAAGTTAAAATTGTTTGGATTTGATTTGTGACAGTCCCTTGGTAGATTCTTTGGAGTAAGAAGAAGAATTAATATAAAAAATTTTATTTTAACGCTAAGCATATCTTGTAAGTCTTTTTGTAATTTTTAGCAAAAAAACTAAAGATGGATTTTGGTATTAGTATTACTCTAAGCCTCTTTGCCGTGGCATTTTTTGTATTTTTTGCCGCTACCGCAAGGACAATCTTCATTTCTACCAATATTTCCCCAGCTTGATTGATTGTTAGGGTCACGATCTTGAGGATTTACATTGTTGGTTATTATTGTTTTTTGCGCTTGCTGTTTTGGATTTTGGCTTGTTATATTTTGCAGGGCTGGGTCGCTTCTGGTTTGGAAGATATTTTGCTGTGATTTAGTTAAATTATTTAGTAAATTAATTTTGACTTCCTCCTCCTCTTCGGTTTTTATTTGAGCGTGGCATATTCTGGTAATTGCAACTTCTTCAATTCTGAACATCATATCTTCAAATAAATTAAAAGCGTCTCTTTTATATTCGATTAGAGGATCTTTTTGGGCGTAGGCTCTTAAATTGATACTATATCTTAATTTATCTAAAGATGACAGGTGATCTTTCCATTCAGAATCTGACGTCATAAGAAAGATTTGTTTTTGCAGTTCTTTTTCTATCTCTATTGAATATAACTCTTTTCTATAATCTAAATAATATTTTGTTTCTTTATTTATGAAATTTATTACCTCTTCTTCACTTATGCCCTCTTTATCAATAAATGATTTTAAATCAAGTTTTACAGTATAGATTCTTTGAATTTCATTTTCAATTGTGGTAATATCCCATTGTTCTGGATAAGAATTTTTTGGTATATTGTTTAAAATAATTTCTTCATTTAATTCAGTGGCAATTTTTTCAATTTGTAGAGTGATATCGTCATAGCCGATTAGATCTTTACGTTTTTTAAAGATTATTTTTCTTTGTTCGTTGATAACGTCATCATATTTTAAAAGATTTTTACGTATCTCATAATTACGTTGTTCAACTTTTTTCTGAGCTTTTTCAAGTGTTTTTGTGATCCATTTATGAGTTATAACTTCATCTTCTTTTAATCCTAAGCTAGAAAGCATATTTTGCAATTTATCGGAGCCAAAAATGCGCATTAGATCATCTTCTAGGGAAAGGAAGAACTTAGATAGGCCTGGATCGCCTTGACGACCAGATCTTCCTCTTAATTGATTATCAATTCTGCGACTTTCATGTCTTTCTGTAGCTAAAACATAAAGCCCTCCCGCTTTAATAACTATTTCTTTATCGGTTATAACTTTGTCTGTAATTTTTTTAATTTTTGCTTGATCTGTTTCTTTATTTAAGTGAGATGAAAGCATATCTGGATTACCGCCAAGCATTATATCTGTTCCTCTTCCTGCCATGTTGGTTGCAATTGTTATGGCTCCAGGGGTTCCGGCTTGTGCAATAATTGATGCTTCTTTTTCGTGGTATTTAGCATTAAGAACATTATGTGGTAATTTATGTTTTTTTAATAATTTAGATATTAATTCAGATTTTTCGATGCTAACAGTTCCTACTAATATTGGTTGTTTTTTAGCGTGACATTCAGTGATTTCTGCGATAATTGCTTTATATTTTTGTTCTTCATTGATGTAAATTTCATCATTATAATCATCTCGTGCTATTCCTTCATTAGTTGGAATTTCTACTACGCTTAATTTGTAAATTTCTTCAAATTCAACTGCTTCAGTTACTGCAGTTCCTGTCATTCCTGATAATTTATCATATAAACGGAAATAATTCTGGAAAGTTATGGAGGCTAAGGTTTGATTTTCATTTTTAATATTAACTTTTTCTTTTGCTTCTAGAGCCTGATGCAGTCCGTCTGAGAATCTTCTGCCTTCTTGCATTCTGCCGGTAAATTCATCGATAATCATAATTTCGCCATCTTTAACAATATAATCAATTTCATTTTTAAAGATTTTATGTGCTTTTAAGGCTTGATTAACATGATGAACAATTTGCATATTGTCGACATCAAATAATTTTGAATTTTTAGCTATAGCATTATTTTCATGTAATATTTTTTCCATATTGTCGATGCCTTCTTCTGTTAAGAAAACATTTTTTTCTTTTTCTTCTATTTGATAATCTGATTCTTGTAATTTTGGTATTAATAAGGTAATTTGCTCATATAATTTTGAATTATCATTGGTAGGGCCAGATATCACTAGTGGCGTTCTAGCTTCATCGATAAGAATTGAATCCACCTCATCAATTATGGCGAAATTATGACCTCTTTGCACCATGTCTTCTGGATTGAATTTCATGTTATCTCTTAGATAATCAAAACCAAGTTCATTATTGGTAGCATAGGTAATATCACAATTATAGGCTGCTTTTCTTTGTTCATCACTCAGTTCATTTGTGATGCAGCCAATAGTTAGGCCTAAAAATTTATGAATTACCCCCATCCACTCGGAATCCCTTGCGGCAAGATAATCGTTAGTTGTAACAATATGTACACCTTTTTGACCCAAGGCATTTAAATAAGCCGATAAAGTTGAAACTAAGGTTTTACCTTCACCTGTTTTCATTTCAGCGATTTTTCCTTGATGTAAAGTTAGTCCACCCATGATTTGTACATCAAAATGACGCATTTTAAGAGTTCTTTTTGAGGCTTCCCTAACAACACAGAAAGCTTCAGCTGTAATGTCTTCAAATGTTTGCCCTTGATTTAATCTGGCTCTAAATTCTTTGGTTTTGTCTCTTAATTCTTCGTTACTTAATTTGGATATAACTCCCTCTAAAGAATTTACTTCATCAATAATTGGTTGGTAAGATTTAATTATTCTATCATTAACTGATCCAAATATTTTTTTAACTATAAAACTAATCATTGAAAATTTTATTATTGAAGTTGTAATGCATTACTCATTAAGGTTAGAGATTGAAATAAAAATAACTAATTACTTAAATAATGTCAACAAATTATTGGGATAAAAAGTATATTTACATTTAAAAAATTAAGTATTATTATGATTGGTGATTTATTGTTAGTATATTACTAATATTCAGAAAATAAAATAAAATTTTTCCTTCTTTGTTATGTCTTCAGTTGCAGCTTTATGCTATTTATCATCATCTATTTTATTTATTCTAGCTATTTATGGCTTAGCCTCTCCCAAAACTGCTCGTAATGGTAATAGGTTTGGTGTTATAGGTATGGTTATTGCTATATTAACCACATTATTTTTACTTGACGACATTAATAATAAGGCGTTAATTGCTATTGCTATTGCTGCTGGTGGTCTTATTGGTGCGATCATTGCTTTAAGAATTAAAATGACAGACATGCCACAGCTTGTGGCCGGTTTTCACTCTTTAGTTGGCTTGGCGGCGGTCTTAATTGCCGGGGTAGCTTTATGGATACCTGAATCTTTTGATATTATTGAGAATAATAAAATACACACTGCTAGTCTTGCAGAGATGGGTCTTGGTGCTATTATTGGTGCTATTACATTTTCAGGATCAATTATAGCTTTTTTAAAATTAAACGGAAATATGTCTGGCACTCCGCTACGCTTCAAGGGGCAGAAATATTTTGGTATTATTTTAGTTCTAGCAACATTATGTCTGATTGTTTTATTTCTACAAAATGGTTCAAAGGAAATTTTTATAGCTATAGCAATTCTATCATTTATAATTGGTTTATTTTTAATTATGCCAATTGGTGGTGCTGATATGCCGGTTGTAGTTTCAATGCTTAATTCTTATTCTGGCTGGGCAGCAAGTGGTATTGGCTTTACTTTAAATAATAGCTTATTGATCATTACTGGTGCTATTGTTGGTGCCAGCGGTGCAATTCTTAGTTATATTATGTGTAAGGCAATGAATCGCTCTATAGTTAATGTGATATTTGGTAGTTTTGGTGAATCTGAAACAGGTGACTCTGTTGCTAAAGGGTCTGAGGATAGAATGGTTAAGCAAGGTAGCGCCGAGGATACAGCGTTCTTGATGAAAAACTCTTCTTCTGTTATTATTGTTCCTGGTTATGGTATGGCTGTTGCAGGGGCGCAGCATTCTGTGGCAGAGATGGGTGATATGCTTGAAGAGCAGGGTGTTAATGTAAAATATGCAATTCATCCAGTTGCAGGTAGGATGCCTGGTCATATGAATGTTTTATTAGCTGAAGCTGGCGTTGATTATGAAAAAGTATTTGAGTTAGAGGAAATAAATGGTGATTTCAAATCTACCGATATAGTTTACGTTATTGGCGCTAATGATATTACCAATCCGGCAGCTAAAACTGATAAAGCTAGCCCGATTTATGGTATGCCGATTTTAGATGTGGAAAATGCTGCTACAGTTATTTTTGTTAAAAGAGGTATGGCGGCCGGTTATGCTGGTGTTCAAAATGAATTATTTTTTAGAGATAACACTATGATGGTGTTTGGTGATGCTAAAAAAGTCACCGAAAGCATTATAAGGGAGATGGATTAATATGATAATTAGCGCGAACTCAATTAGAATTGGCAATGTTCTAGAATATCAAAATAGATCTTGGCAAGTCTTAAAAAAGGATCATGTGAAGCCTGGAAAGGGTGGGGCTTACGTACAGATTGAAATGAAAGATATTGTTAATGGTACAAAAACAAATGTTCGTTTTATTTCAACGGAAAATGTCAATAAAGCTCATCTTGAATCTAAGAAATATCAATATCAATATATGGATCAAGATGATTTAGTGGTCATGGATATGAAAAGTTTTGAGTCTTTTAATTTTTCTAAAAATTTACTTGGTGAAACATTATCATTTTTACAGGATGAAATGGAAATAGAGGTTGAATATTGCAATGAAGAGCCAATAAATATTAAATTACCGGAATTTGTTACTCTAGAAGTGGTTGAGGCTGATGCTATTGTTAAGAATCAAACAGCATCTTCTTCCTATAAGCCAGCTAAGCTAGAGAATGAGGTTAGGGTGATGGTTCCACAATTTGTTGAATCTGGAAATAGAATAGTTGTTCGCACGGATGATGCAACTTATGTTGAAAGGGCGAAGGATTAATTTATTTATAATATCTAAGTTTAACAGCCTTTAAACTTGACAAATAATTTATTTAGTTAAATAATAAATTTATTATTTTTTAGATAAATATTCGAAAATTATTCGGGGATATAGCTCAGTTGGTAGAGCACCTGCTTTGCAAGCAGGGGGTCAGCGGTTCGAACCCGCTTATCTCCACCATTCTTATTTTAGATATTGATTTAGCTCCTTCATTGGAGAATTTAGGTGTCAAATTATATTCTTTAAAATGATATAATGTAATTTTATATTATATTTACTAAAGAATTCTTAAAAAAAATCAGAAATATCAAGAAATTCCTTGACTAGAAAAATTATACAACTATATTTCTAGAACTTGACTTTATTTAGATTGTAGAAATCTTGAAGCTAATTTGCTAATAGTTATTAAAATGCTGTTAATGATTTCTTGTTTTAAATAATATAATAATATAATAAATATAAATTAAATGCCAACTATTAATCAGTTAGTTCGAAATCCTAGAGAAAAACAAATAAAGAAGAATAAGGTTCCTGCAATGAAGGCTTGTCCTCAAAAAAGAGGTGTTTGCGTTCGTGTTTATACTACAACTCCTAAAAAACCAAACTCAGCTTTAAGAAAAGTTGCTCGTGTTAAATTAACTAACGGTTTTGAAGTCATTGCTTATATACCGGGAGAAGGTCATAATTTACAAGAACATAGTGTGGTTACCATCAGGGGTGGAAGGGTGAAGGATTTACCTGGTGTTAGATATCATATTGTTAGAGGATCTTTAGATACTCAAGGCGTAAAAGATAGAAAGCAGCGTCGTTCTAAATATGGGGCACAAAAGCCAAAATAAAATAATACTAATCAATTACAATTAATTAAAATGAGAAGAAAAAGAGCTCCAAAAAGAAATATTATACCTGACGCAAAGTATAACAACATAACTGTTGCTAGATTTATTAATCGTTTAATGAATGATGGTAAAAAATCTGTTGTTGAAAAATCAGTTTATGAGGCATTTAAAATAGTTGAAAAGAAAACAGGTAAAGCTCCTATGGAGGCATTTAATGAGGTTCTTGATAATGTAACTCCAAGAATTGAAGTTAGATCAAGAAGAATTGGTGGTGCAACTTATCAGATTCCAGTTGAGGTTCCAGATAGACGAGGTTCTGCTTTAGCTTTAAAATGGCTTAAAACAGCTATTTCTAAAACGTCTGGCAGAAGTTTAGCTCAAAAAATATATAATGCCATGATGGATGCTATAGATAAAAAAGGTTGGGCAATCAAAAAGAGAGAAGAGGTTTTTAAAATGGCTGAATCAAACAAAGCTTTTGCTCATTATCGCTGGTAATATAATAATTTATTTTTTAAAAATCACATGTCTCGTAAAGTTGCAATAGAAAAATATCGTAATATAGGTATAATGGCACATATTGATGCCGGTAAAACTACCACTACCGAAAGAGTTTTATATTATACTGGTAAATCTCATAAAATTGGTGAAGTTCATGATGGTGATGCTACTATGGATTGGATGGAGCAAGAGCAGGAAAGGGGTATTACTATTACTTCGGCTGCCACTACTTGTTTTTGGAAAGATCATAGAATTAATATAATTGACACACCTGGTCACGTTGATTTTACCATTGAAGTTGAAAGATCTTTAAGAGTTCTTGATGGCGCTGTTGCTGTTTTTGATGCTGTTGCTGGCGTTGAGCCACAAAGTGAAACCGTATGGAGACAGGCTAATAAATATAAAGTACCAAGAATGTGTTTTGTTAATAAAATGGACAGAACTGGTGCTAATTTCTATCGTTGTGTAGAAATGATTTCTAAAAGATTAGGTGCAAATCCCTTAGTTGTTCAGCTTCCGATTGGTGAAGGTGAGGAATATGGTGGCTTAATTGACTTAATTAAAATGAAATCAGTCATTTGGGATGGTGAAGCACTTGGTGCAACATTCTCTTATCAAGATATTCCTGCTGACTTAGTTGATAAAGCAAATGAATATAGAGAACAATTGGTTGAAGCTGCAGTTGAGCAGAATGATGAATTAATGGAAAAATATTTAGAAGAAGGAGAAGAGCCTACAGAGGAGCAATTAATTGCTTGCATTAGAAAGGGCACAATCAACAATTCATTCGTGCCAATATTAAATGGTACTGCTTTTAAGAATAAAGGTGTTCAAACCTTGCTTGATGCTGTTGTTGATTTCATGCCTGCACCTACCGATATCGAATTTGTTAGTGCGTCTAAAGCTGACAGTGAGGAAGAGATTAAGGTTACTTGTATGGATAAAAAATTCTCAGGTCTTGCTTTTAAAATTATGACAGATCCTTTCGTTGGATCCTTAACTTTTGTTAGAATATATGCCGGTCAACTTGAAGCTGGATCTACTGTATTTAACAGTATTAAGGGTAACAAAGAAAGAGTTGGTAGAATGCTTCTAATGCATGCTAATGATAGAGAAGATATAAAAATTGCTCATGCGGGTGATATTGTTGCTATTGCTGGCTTAAAAAATACAACAACCGGTGATTCATTAGTTGATCAAGATAATAAAATTATTCTTGAGAAAATGGAATTTCCAGAGCCTGTAATCGAGGTTTCTGTTGAACCTAAATCTACAGCAGATCAAGAAAAAATGGGTATGGCTTTATCAAGATTATCTTCTGAAGATCCTTCTTTATATATTGAAACAGACCAAGAAAGTGGTCAGACTATTTTAAAAGGAATGGGTGAGTTGCATTTGGAGATTATCATCGATAGAATGCAGAGGGAATTTAAAGTTGAGGCTAATATTGGTCAACCAAAAGTTGCTTATCGTGAAACAATTACAAGATCTTACGAGATTGACTATACTCATAAGAAACAATCTGGTGGTGCTGGTCAATTTGCTCGTGTTAAAATTAATTTCGAACCTTTAGCTGAGGATGAGGAAGGAGATTATAGTTTTGTAAGTAAAATTGTCGGTGGTAGAGTTCCGAGAGAATATATACCTGGTGTTGAGAAAGGATTAAAACAAGCCAAAGAAACTGGCTGTTTAGCTGGATTTCCAGTGGTTAGGCTAAAAGCAACTTTACTTGATGGAGCATTCCATGATGTTGATTCTAGTGTTTTAGCATTTGAGATTGCATCTCGTACTGCCTTTAGAGAGGCTATGCAACAATCTGGACCAACGCTTTTGGAGCCTATGATGAAGGTTGAAGTTGTTACGCCGGAAGATTATATGGGTGATGTTATTGGTGATATTAATAGTAGAAGGGGGCAGATTGCAAATCTAGAACCTAGAGACAATGTTCAAGTTGTAACAGCAAGAGTGCCATTGGCAGAAATGTTTGGTTATGTGAATACGCTTCGTTCTTTGTCGCAAGGTAGAGCTCAATACACAATGGTTTTTGAATGCTATCAAGCTGTACCAAATAATGTTGCTGAAGAGATAATAGCAAAGAAATCCTAGGTAAATCTAGTCTTTTTTAAAGAAAGTTGCAGGAAACTAAATAAAAATCTTGATTTTTATTTAGCAATATTTAATAATGGTTGCTCCTTATTTAGTAAATATCATTTGAGGTCTTTAATTAAAGGATTATCAATAGAATTAGTAAGTAAATGATTTATTCTAATTCTTAAATATGAATTTATTAAATATGAATTAGCTATAGAAATTAAGTAGTAAAATAATTTATAAATTTTAATTAAACAAAACTATGTCAAAACAAAAATTTGAAAGAAATAAGCCTCATGTTAATATTGGAACAATTGGCCACGTAGATCACGGTAAAACAACATTAACTGCTGCTATTACAAGCTACTTATCTAAATCAGGTA
>CAJQHT010000022.1 GCA_905478245.1 uncultured Rickettsiales bacterium
CTGGAACTGAATTTGCCATCAGGTTAATTTGGAAAATTTAGCACAAGTAGTTTTTGTGAAAGAGGAAAGTAATGAAACTTTATTATACCCTGATACTGTAGTTGGAACTGATAGTCATACTACTATGATAAATGGTTTAGCTGTTCTTGGCTGGGGTGTTGGTGGTATTGAGGCAGAGGCTGCAATGTTGGGTCAGCCTATCTCTATGTTGATTCCTGAGGTTATTGGTTTTAAATTAACTGGAAAATTACAGGAAGGAGTTACGGCAACTGATCTAGTATTGAATGTTACTAGTCAATTGCGCCAGAAAGGCGTTGTTGGTAAATTTGTAGAGTTTTTTGGTGATGGCTTGGCGGCTTTATCGTTAGCTAATCGTGCCACTATATCTAATATGGCTCCTGAATATGGTGCAACTTGTGGTATTTTTCCTATTGACGATGAGACCTTGCGTTATTTATATTTAAGTGGTCGGGATGATGCTCAAATTGAATTAGTTGAAAAATACGCCAAAGAGCAGGGTTTATTTAGGAAAAATAATGATCAGGATCCGGAATTTAGTGAAGTTCTTGAGCTTGATTTATCTAAGATAGAACCTACAATTGCTGGTCCAAAACGACCGCAAGATAAAATATTGCTTAAGGAATCAAAATCTAAATTTTCTAGCTTGGCTAAAGATAATTCTAAAGATCTCAAGGAGAAAAGAGCCATGATTCCAGTAATTAATAGCTCTATTGGAAATGGAGATGTTGTTATTGCTGCCATTACATCTTGTACTAACACTTCTAATCCTGAAGTTCTGATTTCTGCTGCATTGCTTGCTAAAAATGCACATTTAAAAGGTTTAAAAGTTAAAAATTTTGTTAAAACGTCATTTGCACCTGGATCTAAGGTTGTTAGTGAGTATTTGATAAATTCTGGCTTGCAAGAACATTTAGATGCAATTGGTTTTAATATTGTTGGTTATGGTTGTACTAGCTGTATTGGTAATTCCGGCCCTTTGCATAAAGAGATAGAGAAAGTTATAACGGATAAAAAATTACTAGTTTCCAGCGTTCTTTCTGGAAATAGAAATTTTGAAGGTAGAGTTCATCCATTGACGCAAGCAAATTATTTAGCTTCTCCGCCATTAGTAGTAGCTTATGCTTTAGCTGGAACTATGAATATTGATTTAACTAAAGATGCAATAGCAATTGACAATGATGGCAATAAGGTTTATCTAAAAGATTTATGGCCAAAAGATAGTCAAATAAAGGAAATAATTACTAATTTTGTTAATAGGGATGTTTTTGTAAGTAAATATAAAGATTTATTTGCTGGAGATGAAAGTTGGAGAAAAATTAAAGTTAATAAATCTGATACTTATAAATGGAATCCAGAGAGTACTTACATTAGATTACCGAATTTCTTCGATAATCTAGGTAAGAATAATGTTGAAGATATTAAAGATGCTAGAATTTTAGCATTATTTGGCGATTCTATCACAACTGACCATATTTCTCCTGCTGGTAATATTGCTGCTGATTCTGTTGCGGCAAAATATTTACTTAAACAGGGTGTAAAAAAGAATGATTTTAATTCCTATGGCTCCAGAAGGGGTAATCATGAAGTTATGATGCGCGGTACTTTCGCGAATATTAGAATTAAAAATAAAATGGCTGATGGTGTTGAGGGTGGTTTCACTAAAATAGCTGGTCAAAAAGAAATAGTTAGTATTTATGATGCTTCAGAATATTATAAAAATGAGAATCGTAGTTTGGTAATTTTTGCTGGTAAAGAATATGGTACTGGATCTTCTCGTGATTGGGCGGCAAAAGGTACTTATTTACAGGGTATTAAGGCGGTCATTGCAGTTAGTTTTGAAAGAATACATCGTTCAAACTTAATTGGCATGGGTGTTTTACCTCTTGTTTTTTGTGATGATGATGTAGATAGTTTAGGTCTTGATGGAAGTGAAGAAATTGATATTATTGGTATTAATAATGATATTAAGCCAAGGCAAAAATTAAAATGTATTATAAAAAAAGGCAATGATGTTAGGGAAATTGAGTTGTTATGTAGAATTGATACAAATGATGAGGTGAATTATTATAAATCTGGCGGAATATTGCATTCTGTATTACAAAGTTAATAATATTAAATTTCATTTAGATTGTATTAATTACTATTCTGCTTCTGCAGGTAGGATTTAATATAGCATGTATCATTCTGATACATATTCTGGTAATTTATGTCTATTTCTAGGACATAACTACATCAAAATTACATAGCAAAAAATAATCTATATTATAACATTGCTTTGCGTAACATAATATGTTATAATTGGATCAGGGTTATATTAATAATTTTTTTGGAGGATTTATATATGAATATAAGAGTAATGGGTTCTAATATGGAAATTGGAGCTTCTTTAACTAGCCATGTGACAGAAAGGCTGGAGACTAATGTAAAGAAGTATTTTGATAATGCGGTTAATGCTGATGTGTTTTTTACTAAAGGCAAAAATGGATTTGAAGTCAATATAGTTGTTAATGAAGGTGTTAATAATATCAATGTTAGAAGTAATGCAAAATCAGGAGATGTTTATAATTGTTTTGAAAATGCTTTGGAAAAAGCAGGAAAGCAATTAAGGAGATATAAAAACAAAATTAAAACCTATAGAAGGAGTCAAGGCGGATTTAAAAGTGTTGACGTTTCCGGTAAGGCTTTTGAGGTTCCAAAATATGTAATTCCAGCAGCTCCATATGCTTTATTTGAAGAGGTTGAAGAGGAGGAGTTGAGGGTAATGCAGCAAAATGCATCTTTGAATATAGTTGAAGAAAAAACTGCTAGAGTTGAAGAGTTAACTGTTGATGAAGCTATTATGAAAATGGACTTATCTAATTTGCCGGCTTTAGTTTTTATAAATAAACAAAACAATAGAATTAATGTGGTTTATAACCGTGAAGATGGTAATATTTCCTGGATTGATCCTATCATAGATAATTAAATTAATCTATTTATTGCTATTATGAAAAAAATTATTTTACTTTTAATACTTATTTCTATTTTATTGTATTATTTTTATCCATTGGATCGAAATAATACTATTTTAAGCAGTGGATATGTTATAGAAAATAGATTTTTAAATCAGGACAAGGCTCTAAAAAAGTTAAAGGATGGTAACGAAAGGTATATTAATGATAGCAATAATAATTATCAATTTAGAGTTACCGGTAGAGAACTTGCAATTCAAGGTCAGTCACCCTCTGTCTTTATATTGAGCTGTATAGACTCCAGAAGTATTCCTGAAGTGGTATTTAATCAAACAGCTGGTGACTTATTTGTTGGTAGAGTTGCTGGTAATGTGGCTGATAAGATGATGTTAGCTAGCATGGAATATGCTGCTTATGTTGGTACAAAACTATTTGTAATAATGGGTCATACTAATTGTGGAGCAATTGAAGCTAGTTGTCATAAAAATGGCTTTGGTAATGTTAATGATTTGATCGCAAAAATAGCTCCAGCTGTTGATGTTCAGGAAAATTTAGATTGTTCAAATGCAGATATTCTACATTCAATAACTCAAGAGAACGTTTCCAACAGTATTGCGGAAATTAAACGTAATAGTAAATTCTTAAAAGAAAAATTAGATAATGGTGATATTTCCATAGTAGGAGCGATTCATGATATTGAAACTGGTAAAGTTGAATTCTTGCAGAGTTTTTAAATACTTATATTCAAAAAATATTTTGCCTATATATTTTTTATTAAAAAGAGACAATATCGTTGCTAATTAAAGCTAGGATTTGATGTTGTATAAATCCTGAGCCCTATTTTCAAAGGCAATAATCATTTTATTAGTGGCCTTTGTAAAAAATGGTCCGATCATTTTATTTAAGATTGGTGATTTGAATTCGAAATCAATAAAAAAGTCAACTTCACAATGATTCTTATTTATTTTTGATGGCTTGACGTGCCATAAATTAATAAGATCCCTAAATGGCCCATCAGTTGCCTCGACTTTTACCGTAAAATTATTATTTTCTGACTCTTTCAAGGTGATGTTGGAAGAATATTTTTGAAATATTCCTTTGAATTTTATCGCTAAATCAGCGTTTAAATGATTGCTGTCAGTTTGTTTGGTAATTTTTGCCCCAATGCACCAAGGTAAGAATTCTGGATATTTCTCAATATCCATAATTAAATCCAAGATTTGTTTTGAGGTGTAATTAAGAGTTTTTAATTCTTTGTGGGAGGGCATTATTTCATTAAGTTCATTAATTCATTAGAGCCAGATCCTCCATCTGTTACCATATTGATTAATTCTGATTTGTTCATTTTGCCAACTTTTTTTACCATTTTTTGCATTTGTTTATATTTTTTTAGCAATCTATTTATATTTTGAATGGTACTGCCGCAGCCCAGTGCAATTCTTTTTTTACGAGATGAGCTCAATATGTCCGGCTTAGTTCTTTCTTGCAATGTCATGGACATTATTATTGCCTCTTGTTTTAATAATTCTCTCTCATCAAAACCGCTATTCTCAATAGCATTGGAGATCTTATTGGCTCCAGGTAAGAATTTTAAGACAGAAGACATGCCTCCCATTTTTTTCATATTTTTTAATTGTGCTGCAAAATCAGATAAATCAAAATTACCTTTTTGTAATTGTTTTTCAGTTTTTCTTAATTCATCTTCGTCAAAAGTTTCTTGTGCTTTTTCTACTAAGGATACTACATCTCCCATTCCAAGAATTCTGGAGGCAATACGTTTTGGGTCAAATATTTCAATTTCATCTATTTTTTCACCCGCTCCTAGGAATTTTATAGGACAATTCGTAGCAAATTTCATGGTTATAGCAGCGCCGCCCCGAGAGTCACCGTCAATACGAGTCAAAATGACCCCTTCAATGCCAATTTTTTCTTTAAAATTATTAGCAACATTGATGGCGTCCTGACCGATTAAGCTATCAACAACCAATAATGTTTCATCTGGTTTGGCAATTTGTTTCGCCTCTTTTAATTCGATCATTAATTCTTCATCAATACTATTTCTTCCTGCGCTATCAAGTATTAAAATGTCGTAATTGAAATCTTTTGCTTCTTTTGTCGCTCTTTTGGTAATTTCCGCAACATTCTGATTAGGTATAATTTTTAAGCTATCAACATTTGCCTGTTTAGCTAATATTGCCAGCTGTTCTTGCGCTGCTGGTCTTCTATTATCTAAAGAGGCTAATAATATTTTACTTTTACCTTTCTTTTTTAGAAAATGATATGCTAATTTACCACAGGTACTGGTTTTACCAGCGCCTTGTAGGCCAACCATTAGTAAAGTTACAGGTGGTTTTTTTTCAAGATTAATCTCAGATTGCTCGCTTCCCAGTAATTCTGTTAATTGATCATTTACTATTTTAATGATCATTTCAGTAGGGTTAATGTTTTTTAGCACTTTTTGTCCCAGTGCTTCTTCTTGTACTTTTTCAATAAAATCCTTCGTTACTTCCAAAGATACATCTGCTTCTAATAGAGCAATACGAACCTCTCTCATGGCTGTTTTGACATGATTTTCGTTCAGTATCTTTTGACCAGATAGTGAATCAAAGACTTTATTTAGACTATTGGTAATATTTTTAAACATTGATATTATTTATAATATGAGTTGGTATTTTAGTTGGTTTGTTAGATTTGGCATTAATGCATGCTATTTTAACATCCATGGTATTTAGCAATGTATTTTGTAGGAACATTTCTTGTGTCATTGATATTGTTACTGGCTTTATTTCGTTAATTCTTGTTTTAATAGTAACTAAATCGTCTAATTTAGCCCCTTTAATATATTTTATATTACAATTTGTTACGACAAAAATCAAATTATATTGATTAATTAATTCAGTTTGAGAAATATTTTGCTGTCTTAATAAATCAGTTCTTGCTCTTTCAAAAAATTTTAAATAATTGGCATAATATACTATTCTTCCAGCATCGGTATCTTCGTAATAGATTCTATATTGTGCTATAAATTCTTTACTCATTGTATCTCAACTGAACAATTTGGAGTTTCGAATATTTTGATTTTTGCGATATTTATTTGATATTCTTGAAATAATATTGGACAAACTTCTTCAAAAAGATGTTTTGCAATATTTTCTGCTGTTGGATTTTCTTTTAAGTAATATATTTCTTGATTTGTGGTTTTGGCTATGAAATCACCAAGTTCTTTATCTTTTATCGATAAAATAGTATTGTGATCTAGTTTATTATCAATGAAAGAGCCAAAAATTTCTTTAATATTACCAAAATCAATTACTCTTCCTAAATTATCAAGGCCATTTATTGCCTCAAAAGTGATTTCCACTACGTAGCGATGACCATGTAGCATTTTACATTTGCTTTCGTGGTTTATAATACGATGAGCTGCGTCAAATTCTATTCTTCTGGTGCATGTAATCATTTTTTTAGATGACATTACAAAAATTTATATTTATTATTATATATAGTATAGGTTTTTAAATATTTACCTGTAAATATCTATGCTCAAAATAATAATGGATATTTTTATAAATGAAAGAGGAAAATTTATTTAAAATAATTAAATTTAATAATGAGGGCTTGATACCAGTTGTGGTTCAGGATTTCAAAAGTAATGAAGTTCTTATGGTGGCCTTTATGAATAATGATTCACTTCAAAAAACACTGAAAGATAAATTGGCGTGTTATTTTTCAAGATCTAGAAATAAGCTATGGCAAAAAGGTGAAAAATCAGGTCAGTTTCAGGAAATAAAAGAAATCATGATTGATTGTGACGGTGATTCATTGCTGTTGAAAGTTAAGCAGATAGGAGAACCTGTTGGTGTTGCTTGTCATACCGGTAGAAAAAGTTGTTTTTTTCGTCAAGTAAATTATAATGGCGATCTGACTATTAATCAGGAAGTTTTAATAAATAAGGAAGAATTATATGGTAAAAAATAGTATAATAAGAGTTCCTAATATGGCATTAAAGATAAAAACTTTTATAATTTATTTATCTTTAATATGTTTATTGTTTAATTTGCCAAAATTTGCATTAGCAAAAGATCCTGGAGCTTTAACAATTTTCTCTGAATCTAGCATGACTTATGCATTGGCTAAAATTGCCGGGCATTATTCAAAAAAAGAAAATGTGGCTATTTCTGTTGATTTTAATTCTTCTTTTGATTTGATTAATAATATTGATCTAGGAGAGCCGGCTGATATTTTTATTTCTTCACATATTGATTGGGTTAAGAATCTTACGCAGAAAGGTTTGGTTGATCATTATAGTTCGTTAAATTTTGCTAAAGATAATTTAGTTTTAGTGACATCAAAACAAAATAAAAAAATTAATCTTGAAGAAATATCGGAATTAAAGAATTTTAATAATATTTTGGAGGTTGTTATTAATAAAAGGGCGCCTTTGATTATTGGTTCAGAAGATAGTTCTCTTGGTAGATATACAAAAGATATTTTAATTGGCAGCAAGATTAGTAATTTCAGAATATTTAAAAAATTAAATGAAGATAAAAAATCAATTATTACTTTTGTTAAT
>CAJQHT010000023.1 GCA_905478245.1 uncultured Rickettsiales bacterium
TTAGAGCATTTACTAATAACAAATATATGCCGTTAATTTAAGAAAGCAAAAGATTGGACTCCTTTGCTCTCTTGGGGTCCATACTATTATCTTTAAAATTAAGTTAAAATAATAAATAATCTAACTTTATATTTTTTGATTAAAATCATAAAAAGCCTCGTGAAATATAAGCATATTACAGACAAGTTTTTTATAATTTTTATCTAAAAAATATTTTGCCTGTATCATTCATTAAAGGTGGGAATTGGTATAAAAAACTCTCAAAAATAGAGGTTTTTAGTTTTTCAGAGGTTCCTATATTTTAACAAAGCTTTTTGCAGATTTTCTTCAGAGGATGCGAGGTTAGGTTGCTGGTTAATTTAAGGGTAGGGTAATGGTAAAACTATAAGATTGTCGTTGAATAAAATTACTAGTTTTTATTAGTTTTTCTCTATTTACAAATAATAAAATAGATTTTCTGTTTTTATTCTTAAGATCTTTTATTATTTTCTTTAAATCAGAGATTGATTCTATTGGTATTTGGTTTGCTGATAATATTATATCTCCTATTTCAATAGATTCTTTATATGCCTTACTATTTTTATCTATGTCAGTTATCAATATACCTTTTGCATTGTTTTTAATCTTATTATTTTCCTTTATTTTTTTTGTTAAGTTCACCAATCCTATGCCAAGTATTTTATCGCTTGCCTTGTTATTGCCTAATATAAGATTTTCTTGAGCTATTTTACTAATATATTCCTCGTCTAATTTAGCAATCTTTACTTTTATGATTTTAACACTCCCTTGTCTGATAATTTTAACTTTTACCTTTTTGTTGACCGGAGTTGATGAAACTATTCTAGGTAGATCTTTCATTTCTTTTATTTTTTGGCCATTAAATTCAATTATAATATCAGTTGGTAGTATTTTTGCTTTTTGTGCCGGACCTTTTTTATTGATCTCTATAACAAAAGCACCCTCTATACTGTCTAGGCCGATAGCACTAGCTATTTCTTTGGTAACATTTTGAACTGAAACCCCTAGCCATCCTCGAGTTATAGTTCCTTTATTTTTTAATTCCTTAATTATATCTTTCGCTATTAGGGATGGGGTGGCAAAACCAATACCGATATTTCCTCCAGATGGAGAAAATATTGCCGTTGCAACGCCAATGACTTCACCTTTTATATTAAAGAGAGGTCCTCCGGAATTTCCCTTATTTATAGCGGCGTCAGTTTGAATATAATTGTCAGATCTGCCAGAATTTATGTCTCTATTATTAGCTGATATGATTCCAACGGAAACAGAGCCCCCAAGTCCAAATGGATTGCCAATTGCTATAACCCATTCACCTATTCTGCTTTTATCAGAGTTTCCTATTTTTACATAAGGCAAATCTTCCTTAGTAGCGATTTTTAATAATGCCAGATCCGTCTTACTGTCATGGCCAATAATTTTTGCCTTAAAGGATCTTGAATCATTTAAGTTGATTTTTATCTCATCTGCATCCTTGATAACGTGGTAATTTGTAACCACATAGCCATCTTTTGAAATAATAAAACCAGAACCTAGTGACAAAACTTCTTTATCTCTATCTTCTTTGCTTTCCAATAAATCTTGAAAGTTTTGAAATATAGAATTGCTTGAGAAGGAGTTAAGAGTTTCATCTATATCAATGTCAGATTGATCTATACCCCTTATTCTTGATGTTGAAATATTAACTACGGCAGGAGTTAGGGTTTCTATTATGTCAGCAAAGCCATTAGTGCCAATTTTTGAAGATGGACTCGAGATGGAATAGATCTTTTTGATAGTTTTCTTGTCTTGACCTATTTCATCAAGAGAAAATGAGTTAATTGGAAGTAATAATAAAAATAATACTACTATTGATAGAATTACCTTAAGCATAAGAAATAAAGATCAACTTATTAATTGCCAAAAAATTTAAAGAAATCTTTATCTGGCGATATAACCATTCTTGTCTTACTTTTATTCTTTAAAGCTTTCTCATAGGCCTGCATTGATCTATAGAAATCAAAGAACCCAGGGTCTCTAGAGAAAGCTTTGGCAAATATTTTATTTGCCGCTGCATCTCCTTTACCTCTTGTGATATTTGAATCTTTATTGGCGTTAGCTATGATAATAGTTTTTTCTTTATCAGCAGAAGCTTTGATCTTTTCAGACTCTTCGAAACCGGTAGCTCTAATTTCCCTAGCCTCTTTCTCTCTTTCTGTTTGCATCCTGGTAAAAATAGCATTACTATTTTCTCTTGGTAGGTCGCCCCTAACAATCCTAACATCAATTATTTCGATACCAAAAATCTTGCTTTCATTACCTACTTCATTTTTAATTTTTGCCATTATTTCCGGCCTTTCTTTACTTAAGAGGTTGTTTAATGGTATTTCACCAATAATTCTTCTAAGGCTAGAATTCAGTATTGTGCTTAATTTTCCCTTGGCGTTAAATTCATTATTTACCGTTGTGTAAAATTTTAAAGGATCAACAATTTTAAATCTTGCAAAAGCATCAACAATTAATCTTTTTTGATCTGATGCAATGACCTCTTGCTCATTAATGTTTAGGTCTAATATTCTTTTGTCAAAAAATACTACATTTTGAACTAATGGTAGTTTGAATTTCAAGCCAGGCTCGTAGATAACTTTAACAGCCTCACCAAATTGTAATACAAGAGCTTGTTTTCTTTGATCTACAACAAATAAAGTGCTGGAAATAGAAATAAATAATATAGTTATTAGTATCAAGAATTTATTTTTAGTCATTGTTTTTCTTTAATTCGTTTAATGGCAAGTAAGGTACTACGCCTGACTTAGAAAGATTTTTATCAATAATGATTTTATCCATATCTTCATATATTTTTTCCATTGTCTCAAGATATATTCTTCTCTTTGTAACATGGCGAGCCTTAGAATATTCTCGATATATAGATAGAAATCTTTTAGTTTGACCAATTGAGTCTGATATAACTGATTGCTTGTAGCCTTCAGCTTTTTGGGTAAGCTTTGCCGCTTCCCCTCTTGCTCTTGGTATTATATCATTTTTATATGCTTGAGCTTGGTTTATTTCCTTCTCTTTGTCAGCTTTTGCAGTCTGCACGTCCCTGAAGGAATCAACCACTTGTTTAGGTGGATCAACTCGTAAAAGCTGCACCAAGACAATTCTTATTCCAGCACCGTATGAATCTAAAATTTCTTGTAGTAGAATTTTTGCTTTATGTTCTATGTCTTGCTTTCCATCTGAGAGTGCATTTGCAATAGGGGTTCTAGCTATTATTTCCCTCATAGCACTTTGGGCTGATTTTTTAAGAGCTAGTTTTGTATCTGCAATATTAAATACAAATTTTTCTATATCACTAATTTGCCATTGAATTTGGAAGTCAATATCAACAATATTTTCATCTCCGGTTAACATCAAGCTGTCAGTATTGTTTTTTTCGCTAGAGTAAGGAGAAGAGTAAGATGATTTATTAAATGATGCACCAAATTCCTCTGTGTTAACTTTTATAACACTTCGTTTTATAACTTTACTAAAGGGGGCTGGAATGCGATAATTTAAACCAGGAGCAGTTATTGAGTGAAATTTTCCAAAATAAAGTATTACGGCATTTTCATCAGAATTTACTTTATAGAAACCAGTTGCAAGCCATAGGGCAGCAATAGTTAATATGGCAATACCTAATATTGATTTTACACCTGCAGAATTTGGTTTTTTAGTATTTTTAGAGCCTTTTGGACTATTATTTTGACCTCCCAGTAATGTTTCAAAAACTTTTTTACCTTTTTTGATAATCTCATCAAGTTCATCTTCCATGCTGTTCTGAGGCTTTTTATCCTTATTGCTATCTTCATTGATAGGTCCCCAGGGTCCATTTTGATTTAAATTTTGATTTAAATTTTGATTTAAATTTTGATTTAAAATAAATCCTTTTGATTCTTTAATCATTATTGACTTTATCTTTAAGTTAATTTATTTAATAATTTAAAATAAATATTAAAATCAGTTTATTATTATAAATTAATTATTACAAGAGCAAATAATGGAAAAAATTATAAAAGATTTAAAAAAAATTAAAATAAATCATATAATAAATACTAGGGAGGATAATTTATTTGATCTTGGGGTTATAGATGACGTTAAAGAAAAGGAAAATAATATAATTATTGTCATAGATATTTCAAATCTAACTATGTCTCAAGAGCAGACAGATGAGTTGCAAAATTTATTAATTAAAAAATTAAAAAAACCATTTAGCCGAAAAAAGATTAATATTATATTTACCGCTAATAAAAAAACAAATTTAAACATATCTAAAGAGAAGCAATTAGAATCAAAAAAAATACCATTTGTTAAAAAAGTTATAATCGTAGCTTCTGGAAAAGGGGGTGTGGGAAAATCTACTATATCTGTTAATCTTGCCTTGTCATTAAAGAAGATAGGATACAGAGTGGGATTAGCTGATGCAGATATCTATGGCCCCTCAATTGCGCACATGATGAATTTACAAGGCAAGCCAGAGATAAAGAACAATATTATGCAGCCTCTCGAAAATTATGGTGTAAAATCAATTTCAATTGCTAATATTGTCGCTAAAGATCAAGCTTTAATATGGCGCGGACCCATGATTACAAAAGCTTTAAACCAATTAATTAAAGGGGTGGAGTGGGGTAATGATAGATCTGAGCTTGATTACTTAATAATAGATACACCCCCAGGAACAGGTGATGTGCAAATCAGTATATCTCAGCTATTCTCAGTAGATGGGGCTGTTATAGTTTCAACTCCGCAAGATATATCAACAATAGATGCCAGTAAATCCATTGAGATGTTTAGAAAATTAAATATACCAATTATTGGCTTAGTGCAAAATATGTCTTACTTAATAGATAAAAACACGCAAGAAAAAATCTATTTATTTGGCAAGGATAAGGCTAAAGATTTAGCGGTTACAAAAGAAATTAATTTTCTAGGAGATATTCCGATAGATATTAAGATTAGAGAGGGTGCGGACAATAAAACTCCAGTAACATATTCAGAACCTAGTTCTGAATCATCATTTTCTTATGGAAAAATTGCTGAAAATATTATAGATTTGGTATAATTTTTTAGATAAAAATTATAAAAAACGAGTCGTAATATGTTCATATTTCGTGAGGCTTTTTATGATTTTAATCAAAAAATATGAAGTTAGATTATTTATTATTTTAACCCATTTTAAAGATGGGAATTGGTATTAAATATGGGATTTACCATATATGGTAATTTGGTCATCAGCAAAATTTCTACTATTAATTTTTCTAAAATTAAAAGACTCAGTTAGACTGTTTAAATTTAGATTATTAATTGCATTAATAGCGTCTCCTCCTAAAATTTTACTAGATTGAACATGAATTATTTCATCGATAAGGTTTTCCTTAAGAAAGCTAGCGGCAATTTTTGATCCACCTTCAATTAGGATGGAGTTTATGCCTATTTTTGTTAATTTACTTAACAGCTCCGGTAAATTACTATAAAATAGAATTTCAACATTGTTTAATATTTGATATTTCTTATATTTTTCTTTGTTAGAATTTTTGGTGGCTATATAAGTTTTTTTGCCTTTATTAAAAATATTATAATCTACTTCAAAATTCAAGCTATCACTTAAAACTATTTTTACAGGAGATAAATTTTCTAAACCATCAATTCTACAGTCAAGTGAAGGGTTGTCTTTTTTTAAAGTATTAGAGCCAATCAATATAGCATCATTTTTTGATCTAAGTAAATTAGTATAGTTTCTTGCATCTTTAGAACTTATCCATTTACTGTCAAAATTTTTAGTTGCTATTTTCCCATCTAGACTTGTAGCTAGTTTTAATGAAATAAAAGGTTTATTATTAATTTTAGAGCTAAAAAAACCTCGATTAATCCTTATGGATTCTGCGCTTAGTAATCCAACATCAACTTGCAGGCCATTTTCTTTTAGTTTTTTAATGGATTTGCCACTAACTCTGTTATCTGGATCCTGGCAAGCAATAACAATTCTTGAAAATTGATTTTTACTTATTAAATCAACACAGGGACCAGTATTTCCGCAATGAAAGCAGGGTTCAAGAGTAACATACATGGTTAGGTTGACTATTTCTTGATTAGCTATTTTGTCAATAGCATTTTTTTCAGCATGAGGTCTACCTCTTTTAGAGGTAATGCCCGTTGCAATTATTTTACCATTTTTAACTATCACGCATCCAACGGTAGGATTTTCAGATGTTTTTCCAGTA
Source organism: uncultured Rickettsiales bacterium (assembly GCA_905478245.1). Lineage (GTDB taxonomy): Bacteria > Pseudomonadota > Alphaproteobacteria > Rickettsiales > UBA1997 > CAJQHT01. The sequence goes on from CAJQHT010000023.1 coordinate 6,258, forward strand.
TTTTTTTTAGCTAAATTCATAGCTAAATTCATGAATTTTAAATCAATTTCTTCTTTAATTTTATATTTATTCAAAATAGTTTATAATTAATTAATATTTGCTTAATATGCATAAAGTTGTCTTATTATAAGACAATAATTGCTAAAAATAAAAAAAATAAAATTAGTTCTTTACATTTAAAATATTTTTTGCTATTTAAAGATTTGTAGTTACAAAAACCAGTTTGTATATTTGCAGGTAGTGCGTATCTAATTTTTATAATAAACTATATTAAATAGATTGTATAATTTTAAATTATTAAATACAAGTTAATGACTAAGGTTTTTTTTAAAATATATATATTATTGTTTTTATTTTTTATTGCTTCTTGCGCTACCGACCATAGTAATCTGCCTCATTATCGAGACAGCAAAGGAAATAAAGAAAATTATCACAGGGTAAGTCCTTATTATCAGCCCCCCATGCCAACTCCAACAGTGCAAAGAGGCTATGGTGGTGGTTATCAATATCCTCCAGCATCAAGATATTATTCAAACCCTTACGCATTTCCTCCTCAAAATCATTATCCTTATTATGATGCTGATCAATATTATGTTCCTCCAACATATTATGGCACTACCGATAATGCTGTTTCAGACGGTGAGTTTGAGAAATTTTAAAATTATTTAAATATAAATTATGGCAAAAATAGAAATTTATACAGCAGATTATTGTAACTATTGTGACAAAGCTAAAAATCTTTTAAAAAGCAAAAAAATAGATTTTAATGAAATTGAATTAAAGACAGAACAGGATAGAATTAATCTGGTTAAAAAAACTAATGGCAGAAAAACCGTGCCACAAATTTTTATTAATAATAAATTAATAGGCGGTTTTGACGATTTAAATAAACTTAGCCTGGAAAATAAACTGGACGATTTGTTAAAATAGATTAAATTAATTTTTTTCCCTTATTCCCTTGTCAAAAAATAATTAATAATTATATATTGGTCAGGAATTGCTAGAAATCTAGCATAATACTATCTTTTAGCTAATAAATCTTAAGTTAAAAGTGAATATCATTTTTATTTCTAGTACATTAGTATGGTAAAAGATTATAGTTAATTATTTGTTATTTTAACTTAATCCCTAGAGGTAAAAAATGCTAAATATAATATTAACTAAATTATAATTAATTATGAGTAACATTAGACCATTACACGACAAAGTATTAATAGAAAGAGTTGAGGCTGAAATTAAAACAGCTGGCGGAATTATAATTCCAGACTCTGCACAAGAACAGCCAACAGAAGGAATTATTATAGCTGTTGGTAGTGGAACTAGAGATGAGTCCGGTAAATTAACTCCTTTAGATGTAAAAGTTGGAGATAAAGTGCTTTTTGAAAAATGGGGAGCTACCGAAACCAAAATTGCAAATCAGGAATTATTGATTTTGCAAGAATCTAAAATTTTAGCTATTATTGAATAATATTAATTAAATTAAATATAAATTATGAGTACAAACGAAATTTTATTTGGCTCTGATGCCAGATCAGGAATATGTGAAGGCGTTAACCTAATTGCCAATGCGGCAAAAGTTACATTAGGACCAAAAGGCAGGAATGTTATGATTGAAAAATCATTCGGAGCGCCAAGAATTACAAAGGATGGCGTAACTGTAGCTAAGGAAATTGATCTTAGTGACAGCTTTCAAAACATGGGAGCTCAGGCAATCAAGGAAGTTGCTTCTAAAACCAATGAAATTGCTGGTGACGGAACTACGACTTCAATTGTTTTAGCTCAAGCAATTGTAAAAGAAGGATCTAAAGCTGTAGCTGCTGGCCTTAATCCAATGGATCTTAAAAAAGGTATTGATCTTGCAACTGCCCATGTAATTGCAGAATTAAAATCTAGAAGCAAAAAAGTTAGTAATCAAGAAGAGGTTTCTCAGGTTGCAACAATTTCTGCTAATGGAGATAATGAAATTGGTTCAAAAATTGCTGAAGCTGTACAAAAGGTTGGTCCAGACAGTCCAATTACAGTTGAGGAAGCAAAAGGTCTTGATTTTGAAATTGATATAGTTGAAGGGATGAATTTTGATCGCGGATATTTGTCTCCTTACTTTGTTACAAATTCAGATAAAATGACAACTGAATTAGAGGATGCTTATATTTTAATTTTCGAAAAAAAGCTATCTAATTTGCAACCAATGGTTCCATTATTAGAAGCTGTTTCTCAATCTGGTCGTCCGCTTTTAATTATTGCTGAAGATGTAGAAGGTGAAGCTCTTGCTGCATTAGTGGTAAATAAATTAAGAGGTGGCTTAAAAATTGCTGCTGTTAAAGCTCCTGGTTTTGGCGATAGAAGAAAGGCAATACTTGAAGATATTGCTATCTTAACAGGAGGTCAATTAATTTCCGAAGATATTGGCATGAAGTTAGAATCTGCTACTTTAGATCAGTTAGGTCAAGCTAAAAAGATTGTTATTTCTAAAGATGACACAACAATTGTTGCCAATTCCTCAGAGTCAGAAAATGTAAATACTAGATGTTCTCAAATTAAAAGAGAAATCGAAGAAACTACTTCTGATTATGATCTTGAAAAATTACAAGAAAGATTGGCTAAGCTTTCTGGTGGTGTTGCAATTTTAAAAGTTGGCGGTGCTACTGAAATTTCTGTAAAGGAAAAGAAAGATCGTGTTGAAGATGCTCTTGCAGCAACTAGAGCTGCTATGCAAGAAGGTATCATTGCTGGTGGAGGTTCTGCTCTACTATACTCGATTAAATCTTTAGATAAAATTTCTACAGAAAACGAAGATCAGCAAGCTGGAATTAACATTATTAGAAAAGCTTTACAATCTCCTATTCGTCAAATTGCTGAAAATTCAGGAGTTGATGGTGCGGTTATTGCTAATGAAGTTTTAATTAAAAATAATGCTAATTGGGGATATGATGCTAGAAATAATGAATTTGGCGACATGTTCAAATTAGGAATAGTTGACCCAGTTAAAGTTGTAAGATCAGCTCTTCAAGACGCTTCTTCAATTGCAGGTTTGTTAATAACTACAGAAGCTGCAATAGTTGATGTTAAAGAAGAAGGCTCTGCTTCTGCAGGCGCTAATCCTATGGCAGGAATGGGTGGCATGCCAGGAATGGGTGGATTTTAGTAAATAAATTCCATATATTTTTTACAAGACCCTTATTGTCAAGTCTCATCTAAAATAAATAAAATATTTTTAGCTGAGGCTTGACTTATGCCAAATCCCATCTTTAAAATGGATTAAAATCATAAAAGGCCTCGCGAAATATGAACATATTACGACTCGTTTTTTATAATTTTTCTTACAAAAATATTTAGTTATATTTGCTCATTAAAGGCAGGATTTGGTTTTATATTTATATAAAAGACCATTCGGGAGCAAATTCTAGATATCAATGATATTAAATACTACTTCTCGTTTTCAATAAGCAATATAAATAAAATATTTTTTAGATAAAAAACAAGAAAGTTATAGAAAAAATAAAAATTACTTTTATAATTTTCATTTTATAAATCTAAAATAACTATTAAAATGACAACACCTTTTTCACTAGATAAATTACAGGAAGAATGTGGTGTATTTGCCATTTTTAATAGTAAAGACGCTTCCGTAAACACAGCCCTGGGTCTTCATGCATTGCAACATAGGGGGCAAGAGGCAGCAGGCATAGTTTCATGCGACAGAAGATACTTCTCTATGCATTTTGCTGACGGATTAGTATCTGATAATTTTAATTCACCTCAGATTATAGAAAAATTACAAGGAGACATTGCAATTGGCCATGTCCGCTATTCTACTGCCGGAAAAAAAACATCTAGAAATTACCAGCCAATTTTTGTTGAATTTAGCTTTGGCTGTTTAGCTGTTGCTCATAACGGCAATATAACTAATGCTAAATTTTTAAGAAAATCCCTAATAGAGCAGGGAGCTATCTTTCAAACAACCATGGATACAGAAGTGGTTGTGCATCTTATTGCTAAAAGCAGAAAAGAAACAATGATAGAGAGAATTATTGATGCCATAACTCAAATTGAGGGTGCTTATAGTTTAATAATAATGCATAAAAATGGCTTAATAGCCGTAAGAGATCCAAGAGGGGTTCGCCCATTATCCTTAGGGAAAACAGGAAATTCAGTAGTGATAGCAAGTGAAAGCTGTGCTTTTGATATAATTGGAGCTAAATTTGACAGAGATATCGGGCCAGGAGAGATGGTAGTAATTGACGATGATAATATAGAGTCCCTCTATCCTTTCAAAGAAGAGAAATCAAAATTTTGTATTTTTGAATATGTTTATTTTTCTCGTCCAGACAGTGTTATTGATGGAAGTAATGTTTATCAAATACGTAAAAATATTGGCATTGAATTAGCAAAAGAAGCCAATATTGATGCAGATATAATCGTTCCAGTTCCGGATTCAGGAGTTCCAGCTGCAATTGGATATGCTCAAGAATCAAAAATACCATTTGAACTTGGTATTATTAGAAACCATTATGTTGGAAGAACATTTATAGAGCCTAGTGATAAAATTAGACATTTTGGAGTAAAATTAAAGCATAATGCTAATGTAGAGGCGGTAAAAGGAAAAAAAGTAATATTAGTTGATGATAGTCTTGTTAGGGGAACTACTTCTAAAAAAATTGTTCAAATGATTAGAGATGCCGGCGCTAAAGAAGTTTATATGCTTATTGCATCTCCTCCCACGACCAACCCTTGTTTCTATGGCGTTGACACTCCAAATAAAGAGCAGCTCATTGCTTCAAATCATACTATTGATGAAATTAAAAAAATAATTAATGTTGATAAATTATTTTATATATCTATTAATGGTTTATATAAAGCTGTTAATAAAAATAAAAGAAATAATAAGGAGCCTCAATATTGTGACGCTTGTTTTACTGGTGATTACCCAATTACGCTAACTGACAAAATAGATCAAAAATTAATTGAATTTACAAAATAGCAATGAGTCAAAAAAATAAAGATACTAAATCAATAGATTTTGAATCTTCTTTACTGGAATTAGAGAATATAGTAGAAAAACTGGGTAACGAACAGGTTCCTCTTGATGAAATGATTGATTTATATCAAAAAGGAGTAAACTTAAAAATAAATTGCTTGCAAAAAATATCAAAAGCTAAGCTTAAAATAGAAGATGTTTTAAATAATAAAAAATAAAATATTAAATGAAAAATTTACCAAATATTTTAACAATTTTTAGAATTTTAATAATACCAATATTAATTTATTCTTTTTATATACCAGGTCTATTTTCCAACTTAATAGTTGCTGCATTATTTTTACTTGCCAGTATAACGGATTTTTTTGATGGTTATTTTGCTAGGTTATTTAAGGCCCAGAGTAATTTTGGCAGATGTCTTGATCCTATAGCTGACAAGCTTCTTATTGCGGTTGCAATTATAATGTTAATACATTTTGGTAATAAAAATATTATTATAACATTATCTGGCTTAATTATAATTTGTCGTGAAATATTAATATCTGGACTTAGAGAATTCCTGTCGTCAATAAATATTTCTATACCGGTCAGCAGATTGTCAAAATATAAAACTGGATTCCAGATGATGGCAGTTACATTGTTATTGATAGGAAAGCAGGGTTCAATATATGCAGTATCAGAAATATTTGGAGAAGAAGAGGTTAGAAATATTAAATTAGATATAGCAAATTTTGTAACAAATTTAGGGGAATCTTGTTTGGTTATTGCTGCCATCTTAACTGTAATCACGGGCTATTTTTATTTAAAAACAGCTTTAAAAAATATGTAATTAAAAATGAAAACTTTATTAATAGTAGAATCACCAGCCAAAGCAAAAACAATTAATAAATATCTAGGAGATGGTTATGAGGTAATTGCTTCATATGGTCATATTAGAGATTTGCCTAGTAAGCCTGGATCTGTAAATGTTGACGAGGATTTTAAGATGAAATATGAAATCAGCTCAAAATCCTCTAAATACGTTAATGAAATTGTCAGAAAGATGAAGCAGTGTGACGAGTTGATTCTAGCCCCCGATCCCGATCGCGAAGGAGAATCAATCGCGTGGCATATCTTAGAGGCGTTAAAGCAAAAAAAAGCCGTTAATGACCAGACTCCTGTTAAAAGAGTTGTTTTTAACGCAATAACAAAAAAACTTATTCAAGAAGCAATAAAAAATCCACGACAAATAGATATGAATTTGGTAAATGCACAGCAATCTAGGCGTGCATTAGATTATTTAGTGGGCTTTACTTTGTCACCAATATTATGGAGAAAGCTTCCAGGTAGTAAATCTGCAGGCAGAGTACAATCGGTTGCCTTAAGGGTAATTTGTGAAAGAGAGGATGAGATAGAGAAATTTAATTCAGAAGAATATTGGGATATTAAAGTTGACTTAAATAATGAGGGTGAAAAATTAGTTACAGCATCCTTAACTCATGTAAACAATGAAAAATTAGAAAAATTTTCAATTAAAAACGAAGAAGAGGCAAATAAAATATCTAATCTTTTAAAAGATAAATCCTATAAAGTTACAGATGTAAAAGAGAAAGACGTTAAAAGAAGGCCATATGCTCCATTTATGACATCAACTTTACAACAGGAAGCTTCTAGAAGGTTAGGATTTTCAACTAAAAGAACAATGCAAATTGCTCAAAAATTATATGAAGGCTTAGATATTGCTGGGAATACCCAGGGTTTAATTACTTATATGAGAACAGATGGGATTGATATAACTCCGGAAGCTATATCGGAAATTAGAAATTTTATAAAATCAGAATATGGTGAAAAATACCTACCAGCAAAACCTACTATATATAAAAATAAAGTTAAAAATTCTCAAGAAGCACATGAAGCAATAAGACCAACAAATCCATCTTTATCTCCAAAAAAAGTTAAACAATATTTGCAGGATGATCAATTTAAGTTATATGATTTAATTTGGAAAAGAACTCTTGCCTCACAGATGTCAGATGTAATAATGAAACAGGTTACAGTTGTTATTACAACTAAGCCGGAATATGGAGTTTTAAGATTAAGTGGATCTGTTATAAAATTTGATGGTTTTTATATTCTTTATGAGATAAAAAATGAAAAAGATTCTGAGGAAAATGGCTCTTTGCCAGATCTTCTATTAAATGAAGAGTTAGACTTAATAGAGGTTAAGCCAAAGCAACATTTTACCGAGCCCCCACCGAGATATAGCGAGGCTAGCTTAGTTAAAAAGATGGAAGAATTGGGCATAGGAAGACCTTCAACTTATTCATCTATAATCTCAGTTTTACAGGACAGGGAATATGTTAAAATTGATAAAAAAAGATTTATACCGGAAGAAAGGGGTAGAATAGTTACATCTTTCTTAAAAGAATTCTTTGCTAATTATGTTGAATATGACTACACAGCTAAATTAGAGGATGAGCTGGATATAATTTCAAATGGAAAATTAAGCTGGAAGGAATTCTTAAAAAATTTTTGGCAGAAATTTAATAAAAATATAGAGGAGGTCTCTCAAAAAACAATCACAGAAGTGCTGGATAAGTTAAATATAAATCTTGGATCGCACATTTTTGGAGTTAAGGAAAATGGAGATATTGATAATAACTGCAAATCTTGCAAAAAGGGTACCCTAGGCATCAAGGTGGGTAAGTTCGGCGTGTTTATTGGATGTTCTAATTATCCCGAATGTAAAAATACACAGCAATTATCTAAGTCCAAACAAGGTGATGAGACTCAAGACTTAGAAAATCAACTTAATGAACCAAAAATAATTGGACAACACAGTGTAAGTAAAAATAATATTCTTATAAAAAAGGGTCCTTATGGTTTTTATATTGAGCTTGAAGAGAAAAAAGATGACTCAAAAGATGATTCTGCTGATAAAAAAACTGATAAAAAAACTGGTAAAAAACCTAAGAAACCTAAGAAAACAAAGCCAAAAAGAGTTTCTATACCAAAAAATATTCCTGTAGCAGAAGTTACTCAAGATGTTGCTGAAAAACTATTATCTCTACCAAGGGATATTGGGAAGCATCCTGAAACAAATTTATCAATAAAGGCAAGTATAGGTCCTTTTGGACCCTACTTATTGCATGATGGTAAATATTCCTCAGTTAAGAAAGATGATGTATTGAATATAGAGCTAGATAGGGCTTTAATAGTTATCAAGGAAGATTTGGAAAAAAAATCTCAAAAAAAGAATAAAAAAAGAATTTCTTAAATAGATAAAGTAACGAATAAATAGATAGTTAATAAAAATGAAAAACTCTAGCATAAATAAATTATTTCAAGAAGCTGAGTTTAACGGGGTTTTAATGCTAAAAAAATCTTTATTCAAACTGAATAAGGCAGCTTTTCTTTGTGAGGTAAGTAAAGTGAATCCTTATTTCTTAAAAATAATATATTATAACAGTAAATTTACAAAATTATTTGACATAGAAGGAGGGGATATTGTTGGAAATAATTATGATTTTTTATTTGAAAATACTGACACGGAATATTCAAGGAATCATCTTCAATATATAAAACTATTAAAGGCTGTTAAAAGTTTTCAGGCGGTAAAAATAGATATAGATATAAAAAGATACAATGAAATTAATAATTATAAAATAAAATTTCATCCCAATAATTTTAAAAATGATTATTCTTATTGCGTTTTAACTTTTCAGAAAAATCAACAGGCAGTAAAAGGGGATAATATATATAAGGATTATATCGAAAAAAGTAACTTAAGATTTAAAAAAATAGAAAGAGTACTAAGAAATGAAATGGTTCTAAGAATCATTAGCGAAATTATCGTATCAGATATACCTTTGAAGCAAATAGCTGATAAGATTGTCAAAATATTATGTAATCACTTAAAGGTTAATCGATGTATATTGTATGATTATCATCATGAGACAACGGGTTTTTTATCAGAATATCATGACAATAATACAAAATCTATCATAAAAGATAAAAACGATCTTACTCATATTGCACGTTACATTAATTTACAAAATCTGTTATTTAAAAAATTAAATCAAAAAGAACCCAGTAATACCACGCTAATATATCATAACACATTGAATCATCAAGGATTGGTAGAGATAAGCGATATTCTTAAGGAGTATAATATACAGTCGCAATTATCAATTATTATAACCTTTAATTCCAAGGTCAATGGGGGATTAATATTGAATCAAAATAACAAATATAATTGGAGTATTTCAGAGGTTAAATTTTTAGAAATTGTTGCTGAGCAATTTTCAATAGCAATAGATCGATCTCACTCTTTGGATAAAGTAATGGAGGTTAATAAGGAATTATTGGAAAAAACAATACTGCTGAGAAAAACATTAAAAGAAGAAAAGAGAATGAGAATTATGCAGAGTGAATTCGTAGCAATGGTTTCTCATGAATTTAAAACTCCGTTGCAAATAATAGATGGTACAAGAGAGGTTATTTCTCGTAAGTTTAAAGCAATCGCTCCAAATAATAATTCAATAGATAGATTTTTAGAGAAAATAAAGCATAATATCACAAGACTTAATAATTTAATTAAGGGAAATCTTAATCTAGCCAAAATAGAAACTTCCCAGAATTCAATCAAGATAAAAAAAGAAAAAATTTGCATAAAAGAATTAATTAATGATATAGTTGACACAAATTTAAATTTGGCAATTAAAAAAAATATAAAAATAATATCTATTCTTGATGACGGTGAGATTAATGATTTTAATGGAGATAGGGAGTTATTGGATCATTGCTTTACAAACGTAATATCAAATGCCGTTAAATATTCTTTAGAAAATTCAGAAGTTGTTGTAAGCTCTAAGCTTAAGGATGGTAATATTATTGTAGATGTTAAGGATAGTGGAATAGGAATAGATAGTAAAGAGATAATTAATATAGGAAAAAAATTCTTTAGAGCGTCAAATGCCCTTACTTTATCTGGCACCGGAATAGGCTTATATTTAACGAAATATTTTATTGAATTACATAACGGGTCTGTTTTAATAAAAAGCAGACTTAATAAAGGAACTACCGTGTCCATTATATTACCTAACCCTATAAGTTAATTGAATTTATGAAAAAGTTATATTTATTTTTAATCTTATTGTTTTATATGTCTCCAGCTCAAGCAAAAAATCATTTTCCATATCTGGAGGGAGAAGTATTTTCAAATTTTAGAACTTCTTTTGTAAATAAAGAGGGGTCTGAAGGTGGATATAGTGAGAGAATGGAGGTTGTTTTGGAGCCAAAATTTTCTTTAAATATTAACAGTGAATGGTCCGTAAAAAGTAAGCTAGAAATTGCTCCCCTAGAAAAAACAAGCCTTAGCAATTATGAGTTAGGAAATGTATTAGCATCGGATGATCGCCCCCATGCCATTAATAGATATGGTATAGCTATAGAGGAGCTAAAGGGTTATTTTAAGGGTGATGATATGGCTTTTTTCTTTGGTAAATATAACCCAAAATTCGGAGAAGCTTGGAAAAAAGAAAAAAGAATAGGTATATTTACTACAGATTTTACTGAAGATTATCAATTAAAGGAAAAAATAGGATTGGGCGTCGAGGCTCTTCTTGAAAATGAAGTGGCAATTAGTGTAAATAGTTTTTTTAATGATATAACGGCTTTAAGTAACAGCGCTATATACAAAAGAGGCTCAAATGATAGTGGTAGCAACGTTGCTGGTAACAATACAAATTTATCATCCTATAGCATAACTGTATCGGGAAATAATTTTTTTGACATAGAGGATTTAAGATATAGTTTTGGCTATAGAGATCTTGACGTTAAAAAAGGAGAGGGCTATAAGAATGAAAAGGGTATTTTAGCTGGTTTAGAATATTCAAAGCCAATAAGTTACGAATCCTATTTTGTTCCATTTATTGAAATTGCTAGAATAAGTAATTTTAGAGGGATAAAGGGGCGTGACATTTTGTATTCTACAATATCAGCTTCTATTAAACATTCTAATTGGAATATCGGGGCAACTTTAGTAATTAGAGATGTAAAACAACAAAATTCTACTAATCATCAAGATAAGCAAATGCAGTATTTTATTGGCTATAAATTTAAAAATAATATAAATCTAGATGTTACTCATCTTGATGTAAAAGAGAGTGGGAGAACTGCTAAAATATTCGGTGTTGGAACTTCATATATCTATAAATTTTAAGAAAATATTATAATATCAAAATTCTATAAAATTTTAAAAATAAGTTGATTTATAAAACCAGCCCTTTAACCTTACTTGTACCAATTCCATAAATTAATACTAAGTTTTATTTTATAAAAACTAAAAAACTAAACAGTTATTATTATTTAAAAATATGGTTTGGTATAAGCGGGTGTGGCGAAATTGGTAGACGCGCTAGATTTAGGTTCTAGTGTCGAAAGACGTGTGGGTTCAAGTCCCTCCATCCGCACCAATTTAACAATTAAAAAACATAAAAATGTCTGAAGTTCAAATTAAAAATACATTATCCAAAAAATTAAAAAGAGAATATGAGATTGTAATCCCATATGATGTCATAGATAAAAAAATTGATGTAAGAATTGCAGACATTCAAAAAACTTATAAGATGAAAGGCTTTAGAACGGGACAAGTTCCAATAAATGTTATAAAGCAGAAGCATGCCGCATCAATAATGGCAGAAGAATCTGAAAAAATTATAAACGAAACCTCTCAAAATCTTGTTAAAAAAGATAGTATTAAATTAGCTACCACTCCCAAGGTAAACGTAGCTACATTTGAGCTAAATAAGGATTTAGAGTATAAGTTAGAGATAGAAATATTTCCAGATGTTCCAAAAATAGAAATATCTAAATTAAAACTTAACAAGAAAGAAGCTAAAATATCACAAGAAGAAATTGATCAGGCTAAAAATAACATTCTAACAAAATATAAGAAGTGGAGTGAGCAGGATTCCTCTTATAAGGCAAAAAAAGGTGATTCAGTAAATATAAATTATATAGGGAAGATAGATAAAGAGGAATTCGAAGGAGGTAAGGCTGAAAATCACCAATTAGAACTTGGAAGTAAAAGCTTTATTGATAATTTTGAAGATCAATTAATAGGGAAAAAAGCTGGAGATAAAGTTGAGGTTAAGGTAAAGTTTCCAAAAGAATACCATAATGTTAACTTCTCTGGCAAAAAAGCAATATTTGATGTAATTATTAATTCTGTATCAGTTCAGGATGAGTTGGAGATTGACAATGAATTTATTAAAAATAATTTTCAAATAGAAACAATAGAAAAATTTGAAGAAGAAATCAAAAATAATATTGCCAAGAATTACGAAGAATTATCAAGATCCCTGTTTAAAAATGATCTTCTTGAAGTTTTGAATAAAAAAGTTAGTTTTGACTTACCGGAGTCGTTAATAGAAGATCAATTTACAAGGCTTTGGAATGAGGTAGAGGCCCAAGAAAAACAAAATCCAGATCTTTTTAAGAGTGATAAGGATAAAAAAAAGCTAGAAGATGAAAAAAGGAAGCTTGCAACAAAAATGATTAAGGGTGGCATTATCGTATCTCACATTAATCAAGAAAATAAAATAATAGTTGATAATAACGATGTCATGACAGAGGCAAAAAATAGAGCCTCTAAATTTCCAGGCCAAGAAAAAATGGTCTTAGAATATTATCAAAAAACTCCAGAAGCCATCCAGGATATTAGAGGTTTTCTTATGGAGGAAAAAATGCTAGATTTTATTATAGAAGCTAATCAGCCAGACATAAAAAAAATATCCGCTAAAGATTTGCAAAAGGAATTAAATAAAAATTAAATAAAATGATAGCTCTTGGTATTGAAACTAGTTGCGATGATACTTCGGTTGCAATAGTAGATAACAAGTGTAGAATAATCAGTAATATAATTTCCTCTCAGATCAATATACATAGAAAATTTGGAGGAATCGTTCCTGAGATTGCATCAAGATGTCATGCTAAAATTATAGATCAGACCATAGAAAAAGCCTTAAATAAAGCAGGGTTAAAACTTAAGGATTTAGATTTAATTGCTGCGACAGCTGGTCCTGGCTTAATAGGAGGTTTAATTGTTGGATTAATGAGTGGTAAAACTATTGCCTCTATTTACAAAAAACCCTTTATAGCAGTTAATCATCTAGAAGCTCACGCTTTAACCTGTAGATTAACAAATCAAATTAATTTTCCCTACCTATTATTATTGCTCTCCGGTGGTCATTGTCAGATAATATTGGTTAATAAAATTAATCAGTATCAAAAAATAGGACAAACATTGGATGATGCCCTGGGGGAGGCTTTTGACAAGGTTGCAAGAATGCTTGGACTTCCTTATCCTGGAGGACCTATAATTGAGAAAATGGCGCTAAGTGGTGATAAAAATAGATTTATACTACCTAGGCCATTGTTAAGGGATAAGAAAAACAGATATAATTTTTCTTTTTCCGGACTTAAAACTGCTGCTCGAATATTAATAGAGAAAATTATAAATTCCTCAAATAAAAAAGAATTAAATCAAAAAGATATTTGTGATATTTGCGCCTCTTTTCAAAAAACTATTTTAGAAATCCTGCTAGATAGACTAAGTAATGTTATTGAAGACAGCAAAGAGAAAAAAATTAATAAAGTTGTCATATCGGGAGGAGTTGCGGCTAATAGATTTTTATATCAAAATATTAAAGAGACAATATTTAGAAAGTTTAATATTGACGTCCTATCACCGCCGATAGAGTTATGTACAGATAATGCTGCAATGGTTGCCTGGACTGGAATCGAAAAATATCAAACAAATTTAATTAACAGTCTAGATTTCAAACCTAGAGCAAGATGGGATTTTACTCAAGTAAGCATAAAATTATGAAAAATAAATTTATAATAAATTATTTAATATTATTATTGATATTTTTTAATTACAGTGATTGCTGGTCAAATAATTCCCAGAAGAACATTATTAAGCAGATAATAGCAAACAGTAAATCTGGCAATTTAAATATAAACATTATATCTAGCAAGAAGTCTAATTATAAAATATTTACCTTAGATAATCCAGATAGACTGGTTCTTGATTTTAAAGATGCAAAATTAGATAAAAAGATATTCCACCCTAAATTCTCTTCCTTAAGCTCCTTTAGAAGTGCCACTAAGGATAGCGGAATTAGAATTGTTTTTGAATTAAATGCCAAGGTTAAAATAATAGATTTTGCAAGTAAATTAAATCAAAATCACTATATAGACATTAATCTTTTAATTGAAGATCAAAATAACAAAAAATATTCTTTAAAGAATTTGGACAATTTAATAGAAAAAACAGCATTTAAAGAAAACAAAAAAATAATAACCAAAAAAAGCACAATCTATAAAAAGCCAGTAAAAAAGAAGAAAATTATTGTAATAGATGCTGGACATGGAGGTAAGGATCCTGGGGCTATAGGTGGCTATTACAAAACGCAAGAAAAAAAAGTTACATTAGCATTCGCTAAAGAGATAAAAGACTATATGAAAAAATATAGCGATTTTAAAGTTTATTTAACAAGGGATACAGATCATTTTATTTCACTTGACGGCCGGGTAAAGAAGTCTCAGAAATTAAATGCTGATCTATTTATCTCAATTCACGCAGATTCAGCAAAAAATAGAAAAGCTTCAGGACTATCCATATACACATTATCAGAAAATTCTTCAGATAAAGAAGCTGCAAAATTGGCAGAAAAAGAGAATAAATCAGATATAATTGGAGGAGTTAATTTTTCATCAACAAGTAAAGATATATTAAAAATCTTAATTGATTTATCACAAAGAAGTGTTATGAATGATTCTGCTAAATTTGCTGAATTTACCATTAAAAATTTAGCCAAAAAAGGCATAAAGGTTAAACAAAATACTCATAGATTTGCAGGATTCAGGGTTTTGACAGCTCCAGATGTTCCTTCAATATTGATAGAGCTTGGCTATTTATCAAATAAAAATGATGAAAGAAATTTAAACAGTTCGTCATATCGCAAAAAATTTGCCAAAGAAATAACAAATATTATTAAGGGATATTTTTAATATTTTATAAATCTACCTGAAGGTTGATCTATGACAGTAATTTCTCTATTAAGAACCTCTAGCACAGCTAGATTTCTTTCGATTAAGCCATTTGGCAGGAATCTAAATAATCCATCAATACCCCTAAAGCCTCTTTTTTTATTATAATTAATAATATCATTAGTAATATCACCGCTTCCACCCTTTGTTTTATAAATCAAGTCAATAATAAAGGCGGTAACATCATATCCTATAGAGCTTATTTTAACTGGGTTTTGATTGTAAATGTGGGAATATTTTTTTTGAAACATGTTATAGTATTTGTTATCCGGAGAGGATAGTATCGAACCATATAGACTAGAATATGATGTTATTTTATCATTATTCCAGTGATTAGTTCCGACAATCTGAATATCTTTTCCATCAATATTATTTTCTTTTAACGATTCGGCTATCTTAGATGATCTTGTAATGTTATCTGCTATCAAAATTGTATCCGTATATATTTTGTGTTCAGAAATAATTTCCAATTCACGCAATTCTCTTTCTCCTTTATCCTCTATCAATTCTAACTCTTCTTGAAACTCCTCCATGTCAACCGAAACTATATATGAATTTAATATTTTTTGAGCAATTCTAGAAAAATCTTTTTTATTTTTCATGTAAAATTGACTGGAAATAAAGTTAGCATCTTTTGCTGTAACTATTTCTCTTAATATTTTTGCCATTCTTATTCCATAGCGATCACTTGGGGCTATAATAGAAAAATTATTTCTATTATTATCAATTAAATAAGAGGTGATTCTTTCCAGTTCCTGCTCAAGAGAAAAACCTGATAAAAATATTCCTTTTTTATTGCTGAGATCAGAATTATTGGAAAAAGAAATTACGGATATGTTATTTTCTTGAACAGTGTTAGATATAGCTTCCACTGAGCTTGAAAAAACAGGACCTATAACAATTTTAATATTTTGCTTAACTATTTCCTTGATTGCTTTTCTTGATTTATAATTACTACTCTTATTATCAAAGATAATAAATTCTATTTTAGACTTCTTATCATTATTAAATAACGACATATTAATCGATTTTAATATTGATTGGCCAATTTTTTCATTTTTACCACTCAATGGAAGCAGAATTGCAACTTGGAATTTTTGATCTTTTTTTATTGTTATTTTTTTTGAGATATCAGGGTTATTGCTAACGGGTATATTTTTGGAGTAGTCACTATCTTTAACGCTAGAATCTTGCACTAAGTCAATTGTGGCGCAGGAGCTTAATAGAAAAGCTAGTAATATAAAAAAAATATTGTTGATTTTCATTTCATTTTAAATGATCAGATAATATAATACTTAAGGCCTATGCTTTAAAATAGCCGAAAATTAGCATGGTATAAAAAATAACACTTATCCAACAAAAATAAACGATTAATAAAAAATATGCAAGATTTTTTAAACTTAAAATACAAAAATACAGAAAAGGAATTTTTTTTACAAAATGGTTTATATATTGTCTCAACTCCAATAGGAAATATTTACGATATAACTCTAAGGGCTATAGAAACTTTAAAGAAATGTGATTACATAATATGTGAAAATAGCAAAGTGTCAGCAAAGTTATTAAATTTTTTTCAAATAAAAAAGCCTCTTATAATATATAACGATCACAGCAGCGAAGATTCAAGGTTAAAAATATTAAAATTAATAAAAGAAGGGAGTAAATCATTATGTCTAATTAGCGATGCTGGAACACCTTTAATCTCTGACCCTGGATATAAATTAGTAAATTTCTTAATGAGTAGAGATGTCAAAATTAACTCTATACCAGGAGCCTGTAGTGTTATAGCAGCTCTATCAATTTCCGGCATGCAGAGTGATAAATTTTTATTTTGCGGGTTTATTCCAAATATAAAATCACAAAAAGAAATATTTTTAAAAAACTTTGTTGAAGATAGACATACTTTGATATTTTTTGAATCTCCTCAAAGAGTGAAATCAACATTGGAAATTATGCTGGATATCTTTGGCAATAGAAGTGCTTCTGTGGTAAGGGAGATTACTAAAATATATGAAGAGGTTAAAAAAGATAATATAGAAAATTTATTATTACACTTTAAGGTGAATGAAGTAAAGGGTGAGGTTGTAATTTTGATAGATAAAGAGGAAAGAAAAACCAAAGAAATAGATTTTAATAAAATTGATAAAGAATTATTAAAAATGTCAAAAATAACAAATTCAAAAGATGCTATCGCCACAATATCAGAAAATTATAATATAAATAAAAAAATAATATATAAAAGATTTCTAAATATTAAGAATGATAATTCTCGTTTAAAGTGATGATAGGGGCAAACTATTCCTTAAAAAGAAATAAAAAAAATAAACTAAAATCATATTATTTTGGCCTATTATCCGAATATCTGGTCATATTACTACTATCTTTAAAGGGTTACCAAATCTTAAAAAGAAGATATAGAAATAAATTAGGAGAAATAGATATTATAGTTAGAAAAAAAAATTTAATAATTTTTATCGAGGTAAAAGCAAGAAAAAAAATTAATTCAATTGATGGCACTCTATCGGCAAGGCAAAAGTTTCGTATTAAAAATGCTTCATTATTGTTTATTTCGCAAAATAAAAATTATCAAAATATGAATATTAGATTTGATCTGGTAATATTTAGAAATTTATTAAACATTAAATATTTAAAGAATTTTTGGAGTTAGAGTTTATTTTTACAACACATCATTTCCTATCTTTAATGTAATACTAATATCCAAGAGAGGATGGTATGGAAACATTCTTCAAATCCCTGACAAAGCATTTACTTAAATGCTCAGGCTTAATTGCTGGTATCATAATGTTTGACCCATCTTTTAGTTTTAATACTGTATCCCTAGTTTTATCATGAGTATATTGCTTTCTCAATCCCTCCCTTAATTCTTTAGCTGAAGCCCTTAGGATAAGTGTTTTCGAGACTCCAGGACAGACAACCTCAACGGCATTGTCAGTAATTACCGTGTCACGAGTATTTTTACAGGAAGTTAGTATTAATAAAGAGATAAAGAATATAGACTTGCCCAATATCTGTAGTTTAAATATACTATTTGGCGCGGAGTGGCCTATTCTTAGATTCATTAAAGTTGGGAATTGGTATTAGATATTGGATTAACGCCAAGATTATAAAACATTTCCAGTAGTGAACTTTTATTGTTGCTATCTAGTATTGTTCTTGATTTATTGAATATAATGTTTTTTTGACTATCTAGGCTATATTGATTCAAGCGGCTGACAATATTATTGTTATCAAATTTTATTAATAATATATGTCTATTTAGTATTTTTGGTTTAAAAAATAATATCTTTTTTATTTTTTCTTCAAAATAAATCCAAAAAATTTCATCATCTATATAGCTAATAAAAGTTGGTGATCCCATATTTTTTAATATTTCTCCTTTACTACTCAAGCCATTTTTTACTTTATACTCAGTTAAATCAAATGAGTAGCCCTTATTCTCAATTCTAGAAAGACACGAGGTCAGTAGTAGCAATATTGTTAATAAAATAATTTTATTTTTCATCTACAAAGTTAGTGTTTAAATATTTAGTTGATTTATTAAAATCTTTATAATATAATCCAGTCATTATACCATATATCAATCTTTGTTTGAGAGGTATGGCAGGATAATTTTTTAATATAAATGTTTAAGTCATTTACAGACATTAAGTTATCTTGTTAATCAATTTTAAAGATGGATTTTGGTATTGCAAGTCTTAAAATAGTTTTGTAAAGCTATTTTATATTAAATCAATATTAGTTTTTAGATAAAATGGCAGTTCCAAAGAAAAAAACATCAAAGTCTAAGCGTAATATGCGCAGAGCAAGCAACGGATCTTATTCCTTAAAAATACCAAATATAGTTACAGACGAAACAACTGGTGAGTATAAATTATCTCATCATATTTCAATTGATGGCTATTATAAGGGTAGACAGGTTATTGGAAACGCAAAAACAACAGAGGAAGAATAAATTAACTAAAATCTTTTGATTTTAATATTAATTAAAACAATTTATTAATATTTCAGTGGGTAAAAAAATCAACATCGCCCTCGATTGTATGGGTGGAGATAATGCTCCAGATATAGTTATAAGAGGAGCTCTTGAGGCCTCCAAAGTTAACAAGGATATATTTTTTACTTTTTATGGTGACGAATCTTTAATTAAACCATTAATTAAGAAATATAATATTGATAGCGGAATCTACTCTATAGTTCATACAATTCACAGCATCTCTAGCGAAGAAAAACCCAGCATTGCCCTTAGAAGGGGAATAAAATCAAGCATGAGACTTGCTATAAATTCAGTTAAAGATAATCATAATGACGCCATTGTGTCAGCTGGAAATACTGGTGCACTTATGGCAATTTCAAAAATAGTCTTGCGACCCTTAGAATCGATAGATAGGCCGGCTATTGTATCCTTTGTACCAAATAAAAAAGGTGGAGCCACCGTAATGCTTGACATGGGTGCCAATATTGAGTGTAATTCGGATATATTATATCAATTTGCCATCATGGGGCATGCTTTTGCAAAGATAGTCCTAAAAATTGATAAACCAAAAATCGGATTATTGAATGTAGGATCAGAAGATTTAAAAGGAAGTGATGCCGTTAGGGCTACCGCCTTACTTATAAAAGAAAGTCAAATATCAGAGAATTTCTATGGCTATGTAGAGGGTGATGATATAACCAAAGGAACTGTTGATGTTGTTGTAACCGATGGTTTTTCAGGTAATATAACATTAAAAGCAATAGAAGGAACAGCAAAAATGATTTCCGAATATTTAAAGCAAGGATTTAGAAAAACTATATTTTCAAGAATAGGATATTTATTTGCCAGTAGATCTTTAAAATTTATCTTTAGAAAAATAGATCCAAATCTTTATAATGGTGCAATGTTGGTTGGCTTAAATGGAATTGCCATTAAAAGTCATGGTAGTGCTAACTACAAAGGATTTGCTAATGCTATAAAGGTTGCAGCATCTTTGGTAAAAAATAATATTAACGAAAATATATTGCAAGAAGTAAGGTCCTCTTCGCTTGATAGTGAAGCGGAGGAGGTATATGACTAATTCAAAAATAATAGCAGCAGGGTCTTATTTGCCAGAAAAAATTATCACTAATGAAGATTTGGCAAAAACTGTAAACACAAGCAATGAATGGATTACCGAGAGAACAGGTATAGAAAAAAGACACATAGTTACTGATCAATTAACTTCAGATATTGCTGCTGAAGCAGCTTTAAGGACTATAAATAGTGCTGGTATCGATATTTTAGACATTGATATGGTTATTTTAGCAACAACAACTCCAGACTTAACCTTTCCATCAACAGCAACAATAGTTCAATCAAAAATTGGCGCCAAAAATGCCTTTGCCTTTGACGTTCAAGCTGTTTGTTCTGGCTTTGTCTATGCTTTAAATATAGCTGATAATTTCATTAAAGCAGGTCAAGTAAAAAATGCTTTAGTGATTGGGGCTGATACTCTATCAAAGATAGTTGATTGGAAAGACAGAAATACTTGTGTTTTATTTGGAGATGGAGCTGGGGCTGTAATACTATCGGCAACCAACGAAGATGATAAGGGTATTTTAGTAAGTCGATTATATTCAGATGGAAATTTAGTAGACATATTGAAGACTAGCGGAGGAACCTGTTTAACAGGAGATTCTGGTTATATCTCAATGTCAGGAAAAGATGTTTTTAAGCAAGCTGTTGAAAAAATGTCAGATTGCGTCGTAAAATCTCTCCAGAAAATAAATCTTACACCAAGCGACATAGATCTTCTCATACCTCATCAGGCAAATATAAGAATATTAAATGCTGTAGCAAAAAAATTAAAATTACCATTAGAAAAAGTTATTATAACTGTGCAAGATCATGCTAACACATCAGCTGCATCAATACCTTTAGCTCTAGATTATGCTTTAAAGAATAATAGAATAAAGAAAGACGACATTATTGTCATGGAAGCCTTAGGTGGAGGTCTTACCTGGGGATCTATTGTTATAAAATGGTAAATTTTGAACAAACTAAATGATTGGCAAAATATTGAGATTATATTTCTGTTTATTTCTACTTATTAATATTTTTACAAATGATTACACTGTCTATGCTAAAAGTAGTGGCTATATTGAGGGCGGAATAGCCATAGAACAGGGCAATAAAGAAGTAGAGTCATATTATGGGTCAGCCAAAAAGAGCTATATCATAAATGATAAGATAAAAAATTTATTTAAATTAAAGGCTGAAAATAGAAAAATCAACAAGGTAAGATCAAAAGAAGAATATAGAATAGATAACCAAACCAAATATCTAATTAGTGATGTAAATTATAGTTTTCTGGAATTGGAATATGTTGATGACAGATATGGTGGTTATGATTATAGGGCTCTAGAAACAGTAGGCTTAGGTCGAAAATTAATAGCAAAAAGGGATATATCTCTAAATTTACAATCAAGTTTTGGGTTAAGGCAAATAAAAGATTCCAGTGAGACTGTGGAGAATAGCTGGGTTACCAGGTTTTCTTCTGATTTAAAATGGAAAATAAAGAAAGATATTTCTTTTAAGCAGGAAATTGATTTGTCAATCAATAATAATAGCGTTATAAGTAAGTTTGATACAAATTTAAAAATAATGCTCATTGATTCTTTTTACATAAAAATAGATTTCTTTTTGGAGAATAACAGCGATGTCCCAGAAAATATTAAAAATACCGACAGCAGAATTATGTTTGTTTTAGGTTATGAACTATAGATATAAAAACTAAATAATTTTTTAAATATTTCAATTTAATTTAGAAATATAAAAATAGTAATTTTATTAATTAAATAATTATACAAAATGGCTGGACATTCAAAATTTGCTAATATTAAACATAGAAAAGGTGCTCAAGACGCAAAAAGAGCAAAATTATTCACAAAGCTACAGCGGGAAGTAACGGTGGCAGCAAAACTAGGTCAGCCAGATCCAGAATTTAATCCCAGATTAAGAAGCGCAATAATAACAGCCAGAGCAAATAACATGCCAAAAGATCGAATAGATGGCGCCATAAAAAGAGCGGCGGCAGCAGGAGAGGGTGATAATTACGAAGAAATTAGATATGAAGGATATGGCAGCAATGGTATTGCTGTTATAGTTGAAGCTCTAACAGACAATAGAAATAGGACAGCTGGAGATATAAGAAGTATTTTTACTAAATCAGGTGGCTCCCTTGGGGAAACTGGATCAGTTTCATTTATGTTTGACCATGTTGGCCTAATAGAATATGAAGGATCTATTGCTGGTGAAGATGAGATTTTTGAAATAGCACTTGATGCAGGAGCTCAGGATGTAATATCCGATACTGACTGGCATATTATTTATTGCAATATTAATGATTTTAGTAATGTAAGAGATACTCTTATTACAAAATTTGGAGACCCTAAGACGGCAAGATTAGACTGGAAGGCAAAAGAATTTACAGAGCTAGATCTTGAAAAGGCACAAAAAATATCAAGACTTATTGATGCCCTAGAAGATAATGATGATGTTCAATTGGTATGTGCCAATTACTTAATACCAGATGAAATAGCAGAAAAATTATAGTTAGTTTTATCATGGTAACTTTAAAAGTAGAAAATAAAGATATAACGCTTAACTGTATACAAATAGAGGTTCTTAATATATTAAATGATATAAAAAGTAATATATTAAAAAAAACAAATAATTCATTCTTTAAAACTATAATATTAACATTATTGCGTAAGAAAGTACCAATAAATAATATCTATATTTATGGTAAGGTGGGGCGGGGTAAGTCTATGTTGATGAAAAATTTCTTTAACAACATTGACGTTAAGAATAAAATTTATTTTCATTTTAATGATTTTATGCATCATATTCACTTAGAGTTACATAAAATAAGATCAGAAAATAAATTTCATAATAATAAAATTATAGAAATAGCAATAAAAAACGTTATTAAAGAAAATATCTTAATTTGCCTAGATGAATTCCAGGTGGATGATGTAACTGACGCTTTGATATTAAGAAAAATTATATCTTATTTTATAAAAAAAGACATTACTACAATATTTACCTCAAATTCAAAACCGGAAGATTTATATCAAAATGGATTGCAACGTGATTTATTTCTAGAATTTGTAAATAATATTTTAAAAAAAAATTGCAAGATATTTAATTTAGACAGCGAGATTGACTACAGGAACAGATTTTTACATAAAGTAAAAAAACATTATTTTTATCCAATTAATAAAAAAAACAAGACAGATATATTAAATATTTTTTCACATTTAAGTCATGAAGGTGAAGCCTCTAAAGAAGAGTTAGAGATTTCAAAAAACAGAAAAATTACCATAAATAAAGCCTTTGAGAATATTGCAATATTTGATTTTAATGAATTATGTCAAAATGCCCTAGGGTCAAAGGATTACAAGGAGATATGCATAAAATATAATATTATTTTTCTACTAAATATACCCAGGCTAGAGCCAGAGGATAGAAATGAAGCAAAAAGATTGATTCTATTTATTGATACAGCCTATGAGAAGAAAATTGCATTATTGATTTTAAGTGAAGTTGAGATAGATAACATATATATTAAAGGAACAGATTCTTTTAAATTTAAAAGAACCGCATCAAGACTAAAAGAAATGATGTCTGACTCATATGGGGAGTTCTTAAATTAAAAGATGACTGAAAAGACTTGAATTATAGCAAGCTTTCATCTAAAATTATTCACAATAAAAAATTATAAGAAATTAATTTTATGCAGAAAAGATTCAAAAAATCAATCTTATTGAATAAATATTCTGATCTTCTGAAGATTCTTATAATATCTTTTTTAGCAACAGTAATTTTTGACTTTCACCGTCCTGCCATTGCTAATAAGAATTATAATTCTAATATAAATCTAAAAAATATCAATAAGCAAAATAACACAAGGCAAAATACTGGAAGGATAGACCTGAATAATAAAGATTATACTAGGTCAACAATATTTGAGCCGATAAAAACAACTCCAAACAGGCTATTTTCAGCAAGCCTATCTAAGCCTACCATATTTTCAACTACTAATAATTTGGTTAAAAAAACAGGGTCATTCTATCACGCTAAAGGAGAGATCATACAGGTCAAGGGTAAAGTTACAGATGTTTTTGGGGTTCCTGTATCTGGCGCTATAATTAAAATATGGCAAACAAATTCAGCTGGAAAATATCAAAATCTACTAGAAGATAATAGTGAATTCATTGATAAGAGTTTCAATATGTCAGGAGTAGCAGTTAGTGATAATTTAGGAGATTATAGCTTTATCACCATTATGCCTGGATCCTACTTAAATCGAGCCCCACATATCAATATGGACATATATCATTCAAAATTTGGAACAATTAATACGGAAATTTATTTTGAGAACCATCCAAGAAATAAATTAGATTATCAATATTTATCATATAGTAAAGAGGAGCAAAACCTACTAACAGCACAAGTAAGATTATTCAATATGTTTGATAAGAATTCTCGTAAAATATGTATGTTTGATATTGTCATGGAAGGCGTACATCAATATAAAAATTTTAAAAATAAATAATGTCATATAAAAAGAAAAGTCAAAAACAACTCCAGATAGGAGAACAGATTAAAAGGGAAATAGCTAATATTTTTCTAAAGAATGATATTTTTAAAAATGAAGAGATTGAAATCGTCATTAAAGAAGTAGATATAAGTCCGGATTTAAAAAACACAAAAATATTCACATCTATCAATAATGATCATATTGAAAAATCAAAATTAATAGATGAATTAAATAGAAGTAATTATTATTTTCAGCAAAAAATTGCAAAATCATTAAATCTTAGAATTATTCCAAAAATATATTTCGTGCTTGATAGGACAATGGATAATGCTCACAAGATATCAAATTTAATAACAAAAGAGAGCGGGGTTGATGCTGCAAGTTCTGATAAATTATAAAATATTAAAATAAATTAAATATATTTCTTAATGATCCAGGGACGATAGTAGAAGCTTTATTTATATTAAATACCCCTTTTTGATCATCTTGTTTCTTTGTATAGCTATAGCTACTAGCAAAAATACCTCCACCCTTTTCCCCAGTTATAATTTTCCCTAAGACCGGAATTGAGCCAATGCCAAATAAGTTATTTATTGTATATCCAGGAATTATTAACCCATTCAAATTAATTTCCTGTGTTATTAAATTAAGATCCCCATTTAGCGTAAATCCTATAAAATTAGTTCTAGCTAGGAAGTCGCTAATTGTTATAATGCCATCATTAAAGACAAAATCTAGATTCAATTTATTAATAGTATATTTATCCGATCTAGGTAGGTCTAATTTATCTAGATTATTGAGCTCTCCTTCTAATATTTTTGCAAAAATATCATTTTTAACAATATAAAATTTATCGTCAAATTTAACCTTACCCTCAACGATTCTTCCGCTTTTATCTTTTTCAGATAAAATTTTTGCATTTATAGCAATACTTCCTCCGATTAATTGATTTGTAATTCCAAGTGAACGAGCAAGTAGCGATATATTGGACGCCTCACCATATATATCGGTAGATTTAGATTTTCTTGATTTTTTAAATAAATCAATTTCTATCTTTTCTACTTTATTCATACCGGATTTAATAAAGCTATCAGAGCAATCTGCCTCTATACAATCTATATGGATGTTAAAATTATTTAAATAATTGTCATTAAGTAAGTCTATTTTTTCTATTTTGGATATTAGTCTAATATTATTATAATTATCAAGCTTAACAATATCTATGCCGTCAGAACTTTTATGATTCAATAAAGAGTTTAAATCTAAGTATTTACCATTCAATTCAATGTTTAACAAGGATTCTTTTTTATCTGATTCATAATATAAACTATAATCGTTATTAAAGTTATTTTGAACGATAAGCTTAGTTAATTCAAATGGGTTTTGATTAAAAATAATGTCAGATTTTATATTTGAGCTAGAAATTGACCAATCAATATTACTTAAGAAAATCTGATCATCAAATAGCTCAATATCCAAAGTTAATATACTATCAATATCTTTCTCCTTTTTTATATTAATAATATCTATATCAATCAAAGAATTTGCTAAATCTAGCTTTAGATTGAAGGAGTCTTTATTGAAACTCTTCACAAAATTAATTAACAGGGATGAATCATCTTTAAAATAGAGGCTGTTTACAGAATCCACAACGGAGTCAACTTTTATATAAATATCACTAAAGGCAAGATTATTCTTTAGTGGAATTTGAACATTAAATTCAGTATTTGCTTTGCCATTAATATATTTTTCAAGATTGTGGCTATCTTTAAATAGGGCATGATAAAGAAGATCACCTCCTTTTCCAAAAACTGATCCATTTATTTTAAGTGGCCTATTTTTTGTTTTAAAATTATCAATTACTATTTTTCCTGATTTAATTTTACTATCCAAAACATCAGCAGATATTATGTCAATATTCATATTATCCTTAGTAAAAGAAGCGATGCCATCAATATTAGATATTTCCGGCATATTTGAGTGATATTTTAAATTTAAATCAGAAAATAATATATGGGAATCAATATCACTAAGAGCTAAGATGTTTTTATTTTTATATAAAGAGATATTAACATAAGCATCATTTACAAATCCGCCATAAATATGATCCTCTATCCAATCTCGAATATTAGGAGCAAGAAATACTGGCCAGAATTTACTTATCTTTTCTCCAGGTAGGTTTGAAGCTTTAAAGTGTAGATTAGTTTTTTCTAAATTAGGATGATTAACGTCCTTCATGTTTAAAGACATGGTAAATTTTATCTTATCGTCAAATATTGCCTTTAATTCTGATAGCTCTATATCTTTTAGTGAATTACTAGCTTCACCAGTTATAAACAAATCTCTAAAATCAATCTTATCCTTAAGTAAATCTTTGTAATAAAAACTTCCCTTATTGGCATTAACGTTAAACAGGAAAGAGTTTATTTTGTAATTATTATCAATTTCTAAATTAAAATCTACGCTAAGTCTGGTCTTTAGACTTAACAAAATAGAATTATTATAATTCAATATTTTTATTATATTATCCGGTATTATGTTAGAGATTCCGGCATCGCAAGACAAGGAATCATTAACATCAAAATAACAATTTGCGCTAAATTCAGTATCTATTGTATCGTTATTCAAAATAAACATATTATTAGTTTGAATAATTAATTGATTATTTTCTTTGTTTAAAAATGATTTAGACCTTAAATTCTTTACAGAGTTTATTATTTTTCCACGTGATTGAAAATATAAGTTAATATCACCAAATTCCAGTTCCTTAATTTTAATTCTATCTTTATTAAGCAGTGAAAACAGACTCCACAGCTCCTTTACAAAAGAATCTTTCTTAAAGTTATCCTGTTTTGTGTTTTTTGAGGCATGTTTAGAACTTATTTCAATCTTACCATCAAAAATAGCAATTTTTGTTGGTACAAAATTATTAAGAAGCATATTAAATATTGAAAATTCAGTATCAATATTGCTAATAAATAAATCGTTATCTTTTAAATTTAAATTTATGTTCTTTAATCCTATTTTTAATTTATAAAAAGCATCTAAACCTAAAGAGACTTCTTTAATTTTAATATTTCCAGAATCTTGAATGTTTCTATTTATATATTTTTCTACCTTGTTAGTTACTATTAAAAATGATTTATCTTCAACAGATATTATGGCAAGAAAGTAAAAAATAGATAATGTAAGGATAAGTAATATTACAGAAAAAACACTAATAATGCCTTTTAAGATTCTGAATATGAGATTATTTTTTTCTTTTATTTTCTTCTTTACCACTAAGGCTAATTATTAAATTATAGCAAAATTTAATTTCAATGAATGACATAACGCCAAAATCGATCTTTAAAATAGGTTAAAAATAGTAAATAATCTAACCCTATATTTCTTTAAAGAGGTTGAAAAGTAAGAAGATTATTTAATAATTCTATAATTTGGAATATAGAGCAATATCAAGCAAGAACCATCTTCCTTAAATGATATTTCTAGATTATAACCATGCTTTTCTAGATTTTCATTAATTCTTTCCAGATTTATAAAATTGAATAAATTGTTATTAATATTTTTTGAAATAGGGTGAAATACAAAAATTATTTGATCTAGATAATCTTCGATAATGTTAATTTCAAAGCTACAATTATTATCAATTTTAAGTAGAGAGCTAAATATTTTCCTTACCAGGTCAAATATAAGCTTTTTATCTATTCTTAATTTAGGATTACATCTACCCTCCTTAAAAGATATTTTATTTTGTATTTCAGAATCCAGGGAAGAAATAAACTCATCAATTAATAATTTGGATTTAATAATGTCTTCGCTAGAATTTAAACTCTTATTAATAATTTCACCATTTGTAAAATTATCAATAATACTCTTCATTTTAACGCAGCCAATATTAAGCTGTTTTATGTCTTCTAAATATTTACGATGGGGGAAAGGGCCGTATGGTTCATTTTTTAGATTAGCAGAAATATTCTTTATCTGCTCAAGATATTTATTTAATTCACTTGGTATAATGTTTGAAGCCTGATTCTTTATGCCATCTATATCTTGATTGTGACTATTTTGAATTTTTTGATGATTATTGTATTTTTCTGTTATTTTTGCTGATAATAACTCAAAATCTACCGGTTTAGTTAAATAATCGTTAGCATTTAATTCTATTCCTTTGATTAAATCCTGCTTTTCACCAAGCGCACTTAAGAATATAAAAGGTATATTATTGTTTGATATATTTTTATTCTCTCTAATTATTTTCAATAAATCATAGCCAGAAATATCGGGCATCATTATGTCAGAAACAACAATATCAGGCTTATTTTCCAAGAAGATTTCTACCGCTTCTTTTCCGTTAGAGGCAGAAAGTACATCAAAACCCTCATCAATCAAGATTTCAGAAACAGTTTCTCTGATATCCGGCTCATCCTCTACGTATAAAACTTTAACTTTGTCAGCCATGATTTTAAAAATTTACTTTTTAATATTTATAAAAAACATTACACTATTTTAGCGTTAGAAAAATTCCTCATTAATTCACCACTTAGATCTTGCTCGTTATTATCTTGAGCTGCTTCATTTTGCGTGTTATTATTTACATGTTTATTTTTATTAACATCTTTTATAACTTGCTCTAAGTTAGGTAAATTATTTAAATGACATATTCTAATTAAAAGCATATGTGTAATCATTTTTTGACTAACCCTGGAAACTGATAGTTCTTTTAGACCCTTAAGTAGCATTTGCCAAATTTTTGTTAGATCAGATAAGCTAGCCTTAGCTGCAAAATCTTTAATTTTTTCTAATTGTAATTTGGGAGCACTAAGGATAGTATCGTCATTTAAGCTTTTATAAAGAGTAATTTGATGATTAACTTCAAGCAAATCTTGAATCAAGCCATTAATATCCGATGAGATTGAGTAGAATCTATCAAAAGAATCAATAGAGTTTTTCACGTCACCTTTCATTAGGTTTTCAAA
The DNA here is from genome assembly GCA_905478245.1 of uncultured Rickettsiales bacterium. Lineage (GTDB taxonomy): Bacteria > Pseudomonadota > Alphaproteobacteria > Rickettsiales > UBA1997 > CAJQHT01. The sequence continues at coordinate 35,894 of CAJQHT010000023.1, forward strand.
TAATTCTAATATTAAACTTTTATCAGTTAAATTCATTACTTGCTCAACCATAGAGGTTTCAAGTTTCTTTTGGTAATTATTGCAAGATAATATTCTGTCTAGCAATGATAAGGCGTCACGCATAGATCCATCAGCGCCATTAGCGATAAGACTTAATGATTCATCTTCAAATTCAAAATTTTCCTTCTTCATTATTTCGGCTAAATAATCTGAGATCTCTTCAGTCGAAAGTCTTCTAAGATCAAATCTTTGACATCTAGATAGGACTGTTACTGGAATTTTTTTAATATGCGTTGTTGCAAAAATAAATTTAGTATGAGCGGGTGGCTCCTCTAGAGTTTTAAGTAATGCGTTAAAAGCGCTATTACTCAACATGTGAACCTCATCTATAATATAAACCTTATATCTGCCAATGGCAGGAGCGTAGCTGATAGAGTCTATAATAGCTCGCATATCATCGACACCAGTTCTGCTGGCAGCGTCAATTTCAACGACATCATGGAAATTAGATTGAGAAATAGCTAGGCAATTTGAACATTTATTGCAAGGTTCTATTGGCTGGTCATTACTACCTTTTTCACCTAGACAATTTAAGGATTTTGCAATAATTCTAGCCGTTGTTGTTTTGCCGACGCCACGAATACCTGTTAAAACAAAGGCATGTGCAATTTTATTATGTTTTATTGAGTTTCTTAAAGTTTGAACCAAGACTTCTTGACCCGCTAATTCAGAAAAAGTTTGTGGACGATATTTTCTGGCAAGAACCTGATAAGATTCTAACGTTTTAAGGCTCATATTTCTTGATTTTCTTTCTTGATTTATTTAAGAGAGGTAAGAGTGACCCAGTTCAGCCTACATGTAGCTGCTTTCTTTCGAATCTGACTCGGTTAGTAAGAGAATTGCCCATTCCTACCTCCGTTTAATATTATCTAACAAAAATATATATTTGCAAGCAATAAATTAAATTTTATTGATTTTCTCATTCTTTTATTTTAAGTTTATAAAACATTAAAATAACAATTTATCTAAACAAAATGATTATATATCCAGCAATAGATTTAAAAGAAGGAAAATGTGTTCGTCTTTACAAGGGAGACATGAATCAGGCAACAATTTTTAATAATAACCCTGTAGATCAAGCGCAATATTTTGTTAATAATGGCTTTGATTTTCTACACATAGTTGATCTTGATGGTGCAATTGCTGGCAATTCAATAAATTCTACAATTATTAAAGATATAATTAAAAATACCAATGCCAGAATTCAGCTTGGTGGTGGCATTAGAAGCTTAGAATCTATAGAATCTTGGCTGGGCTGCGGCTTGAGCAAGGTTATAATAGGTACCGCAGCTTTAAAAAACCCAGAATTAGTTAAGGAGGCAGCTAAAAAATTCCCCAATCAAATAATAGTAGGTATAGACGCTAAAGATGACTTTGTTGCAGTAAGTGGCTGGGTAGAAGATAGCAAAATAAAGGTAACAGAATTAGCAAAAAGATTTGAAGATGTTGGCGTGGATTCTATTATTTACACAGATATAAATAAAGACGGAACCTTAACTGGGGTTAGTCTTGAAAATACCATAAATTTGGCAAAAAACATTTCTATTCCAGTAATAGCATCAGGTGGAGTCTCTGATATAGATGATGTTAAAAATATTATAGAGGCTGAAAAATATGGAATTAAAGGTGCAATAGTTGGAAGGGCACTTTATGATAAAAAGATTAAAATTGAAGATCTGGCAAAATTATCAAATATCCCTAAAAGTCAATTTTTTTAAAGTAATATTTATAAAAAAACCAATTAAAATCTACCTTTACCTCTTTGTCTTCCTGCTGCCCTAGCTTCCGCTTCAACCATGGAAGTCCAAAAACCCTTATCATTATCGTTCATTAATTTGGCAGAGCTAACAAGATAAGTTAATTTTTGCCCCAAAACCATGGAAGTCCAAAAACCAACCGGTTTTACTATATCGACTATTTGTGGCTTTTCAACATCTATATTATTAGCAGTTTTTTTAATAATTTCATAAGAATCAGATTTCCCCTTAGAAGGTTCTTCTTTTTTTATAAATAATTCATCGTCTTCTTCGGGTAATCTTTTAATTTCCTTTGGCTTTTTTTCTTTTTTTGTAAGGTTTTTTAAAGCCTTATAGTTTTTTACTGCAAAATAAAGTAATATTCTAGCTATAATTCTTATCAGTAAAATTAAGACAAATACGATAGAGGACAGTATCGCTATTACAGGCAAAGCATCATATATAAAATTTACAATCTGTTCAGACACTTGATATTTAATTATAATCGTTTATCTTAAGGGGAAATACTTAATTTTATCAGAGTTATTATTTTAAATAAAAATAAAATATATATTTAAAAAAATCAGTATTACATTAATAAATTTTAATTATTACAGCTTAATTTAGCAAGATAAATATGAAAGGAAAACAAAATACAAACAAAAAACCAGAATTGTTATTGCCAGCTGGATCATTGAATCGCTTAAAAACCGCAATCTTATATGGGGCAGATGCTGTTTACTGTGGAACCCCAGATATGTCACTGCGTACTAAATCCTCCTTCTCTTTAGAGGATTTAGTTGAGGGCATAAAATATGCGCATTCAAAAAATAAAAAAGTTTATTTAACTTTAAATTTATTCTCACATAATAAAGATATTCCAAAATTAGATGAATATATTAGTACTATTAAAGCCATAAAACCAGATGGTTTAATAATATCAGATCCAGGAATATTTCAATTTGTTAAAGAAAAAGCTCCAGAATTAGAATTGCATATCTCAACTCAGGCAAATTTATGTTCTTGGTTAACGGTGGATTTTTGGAAAAAACAAGGAGCATCCTTGGCTGTATTAGCTCGTGAAGTTAGCTTTGAAGAATTAACTGAAATAAGAGAAAAATGCCAAGATATTAAATTAGAAGTATTTGTTCATGGCTCAATGTGCATGACATATTCTGGCAGATGTTTACTTTCTAATTTTATGTCAGAAAGAGGAGCAAACCAAGGCAGCTGTTCTCATAGTTGTCGCTGGGGCTATAAAATGAAAATAAAATTAAAAGATAATAGTGAAGAGGAAATAGAAATAACAGATCAAAATAAAGATCTATTTAACTTTTTCTTAGAAGAAGAAATTCGCCCGGGAGAATTAATGCCATTTGAGGAAGATATGCATGGATCATATATCTTAAATTCAAAAGATTTATGTCTAATGCCAAAGTTAAATGAATATTTAGATCTTGGCATAGATTCTTTAAAAGTTGAAGGTAGAAATAAAACTGCCTTTTATGCTGGTAGTGTTGCTAGAGCTTACCGCTTAGCTATTGATGATTATTTCACAGATAAAAAAAGCTGGAATCCGGATAAATATATGAGAGAAATTGAGGCAATTTCCAATAGAGGTTATACTCTAGCCTTCCATGATGGCAGACTAACTAATCTAGCTCACGATTATGACAGCTCAAGATCTTCTTCATTTTATGAATTTGCTGGTCAAGTAATTAGCCATGAAGACAATGCTATAATTGTTGAATTTAAAAATAAAATTATCAAAGGTGATGTTTTAGAATTTATGGTACCAGATTCAGAAGAAATAATATTATTGAGAATTTATGAATTTGACCTAATCGAAAAAAATAAAATTACTCATGAGGTTCATGGTGGCCAAAAACCAAAAGTTAGAATAAAATTAGATTTATTCCATGAGGAGAATTTGCAAGAATTAAAGAAAAAATTACCAATCTTAACCCTAATCAGAAAAGAAAAACTATTACATCAAAGCGAGCAAAGTAGAATTGAATTGCACAACCAATCTCACAAAATAGAATCAGGAATAGGGTCTGATAAAAAATATCAAAAGAAAAAAGAGCAATATTTTAATTCAATAGAAAATTCTCTTGAAAAAATAAGCCCTAAAACACCCAGAATAGGTGAGCTTGGCTGCTGTGGCAAGGGTTGCAATGGCTGCTTAATATTTTGGCATGATGATAAATATCAAAAAGCTCGTGAATTATTATCGAAAAAGAAAATGGGTGAAATGCTTTAATTTTTGTACAAAAAGATGGCATTATAGCTATTTTTTTTAAGAAAAAATTTGACATTAGATCTTTTTTAAGATATAATAAAAATTTAAAGTTAAGAATTAATGTAATTAAAAACTGGTAAATAAAATTTACTTTTAAAATTATAAATAGACATTAGGAAATATGGCGACAACTCAACAAGAAAAAGAACATCTAAAAGAATTGCAAAAAGCATTAGATACATTAAAAGTACTCAAGCAGCAAGAAGAGAAATCAAAGGTAGAAGATAAAGAGGGAGTTAACGCAGTAATTGAGCAGCAAACAAGTAAGATTCAAAGGATAGCTAGTTCAATAAAAAAAGCAGAGAACGATAAAATGCTTCGCGAATTACTGATTGCTGATAATAGTTCTAGAAATAAGACTATAATAACTAAAGAGGAGCATGATAAGCTGGAAGCACAAAAAGAAGAGCTAAAAGAAAAAATAAATGCTCACTCAAGTTTTCCTATTGATTATTTTTCCGGCAAAAAGAAAGAAAAAGAGTCTTTAGAAAAAGTTGAATTAAAAATATCAAGCTCAATACAGGTAACAACCACAGCAGAAAATGCAAAAGAATTCTCTCTTGCCAAGATGGCTTTATATTTTCAATCATCACATAAAACAACATTTAACACAGCAGTACAAGATGCAAAAGAAGATGGAGGGGTAGAAGAGGAGCAGGAAAAAACAATCAAAGATTATTTTTTAAAAAGCCATATATTGAAATCTTTAATAAAAGACTTGGATGATAAAATAACAGAGCAAACAGAGCAGGAAAATAAAGAAGCAATTGAAATAATGGAAAAAAAGACGGCAAAAGAAGCGGAGGCAATAAAGGTAAAGCTCAAAGAAATTCAGAAAAAAATTGCAGAATTTCAACAGGAAAAAGATAAATTAGAGTTGAAAGAAAAACAAAATAATGAAGAGCTAGAAAAGGAATTAATAAAAGAATTTCCATGCAATGTAAAAACTATTGATGGGGCTCATCCAGTTCAAACCATCGAAAATCTAATGGATTCTTTTCAAGAATATTGCATATATAATGGCAAATCATTTACAGATTACGATCCAGATAGCTTAGAGGCTGTTAAGGAAGCAATAATTGACATAGAAACAGACAATAATCGCAGAAATCATATTTTACCGGTAAAAGCAGAGGAATTTCAAGTAAATGAATATAGCTTTTTAAATAACTTTATAAACTTAACAAGGATAAAAAACCTAACTTCTGGTAGGCGTCCAGGGCATGAAGATGAAAAAATAAAAAAAGCAACTACAGAGGCAATATCAAAGATAGTAAAGGATGAAACTATTAATGAGGATATAATAGTAAGGAAGAGTGATAATCATATAGTAATTCTTGATAGCACTTTAGCTCCGTTACTTGAGGAAAGTAGAACAGATTTTGCAACATTAAAAGAAGAAGCGCGTATACAGGTTAACGAATCAAATCAAAAAATAAATGTAGAAAAGATCTATGAAGATAGATCGGATATGCTTAAAAATATTCCAACTTTAAAAATGGAATTGGAAGTTACTCCAGAAAATAAAGCAATTTATCGTTTTAATAATTGGAATAATGATAAAAAAATAGAAATACCACTGGGAAATTATCAGCCTAAAAAAACTCTTATTTTTACAGTAAACTCAGATAGAGGGGTGTATATAGACATAAGACCAAAACCAAGAGACGCAGAAGATGTTAAAGATACTAAACACAAACTAGATCTGTTACTAGATAAAAATGGTATAAAATATGATGATCCAGAACAAATTTTAAAGCTAGATAGAATTAAAAAAGATATAGAAGCTAGAACCGTGAAAATTCCATCAGCCTCTCCATCTTCTCCCGATCTTGATTCAGAGACAACTCGAGATGAAACATCACAAATATTTTAATTATTATGAAATTATTTATTTACTTAACATTAATATTTTCTTTTTTAACATTAAGCTTAAATTCCTTTGCTAATTCTGAAGTTAAAGATAATGATTCTTTTAATGATTGGGTTTTGGAATTAAAAAAAATTGCTAAAGATAAAAATTATCAAGAAAATTTAACGGATCAGATATTTAGCAATATTTTCTATTCAAAAGAATATCTTGAACAAGATAAGAGGCAATTTGAGCCACAAACATTTGATCAATATTATCAAAATGCCATTAATAAACGTAGAATAAGAAAGGCTAAGGTAAAAATTCATCAAAATCATGATATTTTAATTAAAATTGAAGATCAGTTTCAAGTACCAAAAGAATATATCGTCTCTTTATGGGCTGTAGAAACTGATTTTGGCAGATTAAAAGGAAAGTTTAACGTCATAAATTCTTTAGCCAATTTATCTTTTGACAAAAGAAGGAGGGAGTTATTTTTAAAAGAATTCTTTGCTGCAATTGATATTATTAAAAACAACAATATAAATCCAGAAGACTTGAGAGGATCCTGGGCCGGTGCCATTGGACAATGTCAATTCTTACCTTCTACCTATTTAAAATATGGCTATGATTTCGATAATGATGGAAAAATTGATATTTGGAGAAATAAATCTGATATTTTTGCTTCAATTGCTAATTATTTAAAATCTATTGGCTGGAATAATAAGGCTAGATGGGGCTATGAGATAAGAAATAACAAAGAATTAAAAGAATCAATAAATTTTAAACAGAAATATACATTACAATATTTATTTGATAAATATAAAATTAACAAAAAAATAAATACTAAGTTTAGCGATCATGAACTTTCAAGCCAGGTAAGCGTTATAAAGCAAGAGGATAAATTATTTATTACATTTGATAATTTTGATTTAATAAAAGAGTGGAATAATTCTACTTATTTTGCTTTAACGATTGGATTATTATCTGATTTGGTTAAATAATATAAAATCAATATGTATCATTTTAATACAGTAGTATGTATTATTTTGATGCATACTGTGTCATTTTAATACAGTTCTCAATGTCATACCACCCCCAAAGGAAGCAATTAAAAGGCTTCAATAAGCATAATACTGCCGATAATCATTGACTTTTATAATTGCCGACGCCATAATACCTTCAAAATAGTATAAATCTTAATTAATTTTAATATAATGACATCTCAAATTAGAAATATCGCAATAATTGCTCACGTGGATCATGGAAAAACAACCTTAATTGATGCCATGCTCAATCAAAGTGGCACCTTTCATGAAAATAAACAAGCTGATGATAGGGTAATGGACAGTAACGACCTTGAAAAAGAAAGGGGGATCACTATTCTAGCAAAACCAACCGCAATTAGTTGGAAGGACAATAAAATCAACATTATAGATACGCCAGGACATGCTGATTTTGGCGGAGAGGTTGAAAGAGTCTTATCAATGGCTGATAGCTGCTTGTTACTTGTTGACGCAGCTGAAGGTCCTATGCCTCAAACTAAATTTGTTCTATCAAAAGCATTAGCTCTTGGCTTAGAGCCAATTGTAATTATCAATAAAATTGATCGTAACGACGCCAGAGCAGAAGAAGTTCTAGATGAGATATTTGACTTATTTGTAGCTCTTGACGCTAATGATAGGCAGCTTGATTTTCCTATTTTATACGCAGTAGGTCGTGACGGCTGGTGCGTTGAGGATTTAGAAAAAGATGAAAGAAAAAATCTACACCCATTATTCGACTTAATTTTAAAACATGTTTCTCCACCAAATTTTGATGAAAATGCTCCATTCTCAATGCTTGCAACTTTATTAGAATCAAATTCTTTCTTTGGTCGTATTTTAACAGGCAGAATTTATTCAGGAACTATCAAAGAATTATCTGTGGCAAAATCTATAAACCTTGATTCACAATTAGTTGAGCAGGGCAGAATTACAAAATTGCAAATCTTTAAAGGAGTAGAAAGAATATCGGTAAAAGAAGCAAAGGCAGGAGACATCGTCTCAATAGCTGGTCTTGGAAAAGCTTCAGTTTCGGACACAATTTGTGATATTAGTATTTCTGAGCCAATAAAATCTACTCCAATTGATCCTCCAACAATGTCAATTACAATAAGCGTGAATGATTCTCCTCTAGCGGGAACAGAGGGTAGTAAAGTTACATCCAGAATGATTCGTGATAGATTATTCGCTGAAGCTG